>CAYJLU010000089.1:0-7263 GCA_964371395.1 uncultured Rikenellaceae bacterium
GCTTTGCAACAACATTTATCATCGGTATCCTTACCTCACTATTCTGTGCAATCTTTATCACAAGAATTATATTTGAAGCAATAGCATCAAAGGGTAAAAAATTACCATTCTCTATCAATATCACTAAAAATTTCCTTGCTAACACGAAGATTAATTTCGTAGGTGCTCGTAAGTACTCATATATTATCTCAGCAATCCTATTTGTAGTAGTTATTATCTCACTAGGTACTCGTGGACTACAATATGGAGTTGACTTCTCAGGTGGACGTACATATGTGGTTCGCTTCGATAAAGATGTAACAGCAAATGAAGTTCGCAGTGCTCTAAGCAATGTATTTACAGATGGTCTAGAGGTTAAGCAGTACGGTACAACAGAGCAGATGCAGATGCGTATTACTACACAGTATAAGTATGCTGACGATGCAGAGGGTGTAACTAACGAGATTAACGAAATGATGTATACGGCACTTAGCCCACTATACAGCGGCGAGATCACTATGAGCGACTTTACCACTACGGTAAGTAACCCACTAGGTATCATCTCTGCCGAAAAGGTAGGTCCATCAATCGCACACGATATTAAGATCAACTCGTTTATCGCAGTGATTATCGCACTTGTACTCATTGGCTTCTATATTGCGGCACGTTTCCGCAAATGGCAGTATGGTATCGGTGGTGTAGTGTCACTTATTCACGATGCTGTGATTACAATTGGTATGTTCTCGCTACTTTACGGTATTATGCCGTTCAACCTAACAGTTGACCAAGCATTTATCGCAGCGATTCTAACTATCATCGGTTACTCTATTAACGATACAGTGGTTATCTTCGATAGAATTCGTGAGAATGTAACTCTGTTCCCTAAACGTTCACTTAAGGAGAATATGAACAACGCACTTAATCAAACTCTTGCTCGTACGATCAATACAGCAGGTTCGACAGTTGTTGTACTCCTTGCAATGTTTATCTTCGGTGGAGAGGTTATCCGTGGCTTTATCTTTGCACTTCTATTTGGTGTGATCATTGGTACACTCTCGTCACTATTTATTGCAACGCCAGTAGCATACGACCTACTTCAGCGTGAATCAAAAAAAACACCAAAGAAATAATAATATAATATTGAACTTCGTTTAAAAAAGTATTACTAACTAAACGAAAAACGACGTGGGATTCATCTTAACAATACTAACAATCGTAGCAGTAATTTACCTGCTACGATTGCTCTTTCCTTTCCTTCTGCTATGGCTCATTCGCAGACAACAGCGACAAATGGGCAAGCAATTCTTTGGAGGTGAGTGGGAGCAGCAGTCAGGGAAACAAGGTGGTGCACAGTGGGGACAAAATTCACAGAGGCAGCAGTGGCGTGGTGGCAACCAACGCTCACAGAAGCGTTCATCTCGTAATTCGGGCGATGTGAGAGTAGAGTACACTGCACCAAAGGAGAAACAAGTTTCTAAAGACGTGGGAGAGAGTGTTGAATTCGAGGAGATCAAGAATTAACTCCCATAGATATATAAAATTCAAGGAAGTAGAAGAGGCTGTATGAAATCACAGAGTGATTAGTATTAGCCTCTTCTTTTTTGTTTTTTAATCAATCACTGCTTTGAATCAAACGTATATACAATAGTGAATTTAAATTGGACACAGAGTAGCTAAGAAAATTTTATTGAGTAATCTATTATATATATTCATAGAAAATTATTAACTTTGTGGCTTAGTATATAATATAACTTGGATAGAAGTACCCAACTTAATAACCTAACTATAAAGATGGCTGAAAACCAACTACAACCTAACGAGGTTGAAACTCTTACATTAGTCGAAAATAAAGAAGTTGAAGCTCCAGTTGCTGAGGCTATGGACTCGGGCGATGCAGATCTTCAAAATCTAACAACACAGGAATTATGTGCAATACTTGCCTCTGATATTGAGAATCGTCCTATATCGG
This sequence comes from uncultured Rikenellaceae bacterium, assembly GCA_964371395.1. GTDB lineage: Bacteria > Bacteroidota > Bacteroidia > Bacteroidales > Rikenellaceae > Mucinivorans. Next base: position 1,949 of record CAYJLU010000089.1, read on the forward strand.
AACTTAAGGAGCGTGTAGAACAACTTAAAGTTATCTTCTATAAGAAGATTAAACTCGCTGATGAAGCACTCCGAGCAATATATGTTTCCGAGGGGGGCATAAGCGATGACTTTAAACCTGAAACAACCGAAGAGGAGGTACGCTTCAAGGAACTACTCGCACTATACCGTGATAATCGTAATAAATTTACTCAGCAGAGCGAAGAGCAAAAGGAGCAGAATTATAAGGCAAAATTAGCTATTATTGAAGAGCTAAAGGCACTTGTAGACTCAACTGAGACTATGGGTGTTACCTTTGCTGCGTTTAAGGACTTACAGAGTCGATGGAGAGAGATTGGTCAGGTTCCGTTAGGTGTAATCAAGGATCTTTGGGAGAATTACCACCATCACACTGAGAACTTCTATAACTTTGTGAAAATCAATAAGGAGCTTCGTGACCTAGACCTAAAGAAGAACTTAGAGATTAAGAGCGATATATGTAGAAGAGCTGAGGAGTTGACCGAACATAGCTCGGCACTCACTGCGTTTAACGAACTTCAGAAACTTCACGATGAGTATAGAGAGGCAGGTCCAGTGGCAGCGGAGTCTCGTGAGGAGCTGTGGGGTAGATTTAAGACAGCAAGCTCAACTATAAATAAACGCCATCAGGAGCACTACGATAAGATACGTGCAGAGCAGGAGGCAAACCTTGAGAAGAAGACAGAAATTTGTGTTAAGACAGAGTCGTTCGACTTAAACAGCCTTACCACAGCTAAGGAGTGGAATAGTGTTCAGGAGCAGATAACAGAACTTCAAAGAGAGTGGAAGACTATTGGTTTTGCGCCAAAGAAGGATAATACTGCTATTTATGAGCGTTTTAGAGCAGCTTGCGATAACTTCTTTAATGCAAAGCGAGACTACTTTGGTGAGTTAAAGGGCGAAATGACAGCAAATGTTGAAGCAAAGAAGCAGCTGTGTCAAAGAGCTGAAGAGTTATCAGAGTCTGAGGAGTGGAAAGAGGCAACAGATAGCCTTATTGAGCTTCAGAAGGAGTGGAAGAGTGTGGGTGCAGTGCCTAGAAAATACTCTGATGCACTGTGGAAGAGATTCAGAACTGCTTGTGATAAGTTCTTTGAGCGTAAGTCGTTACACTTTAAGGATAGTGATGCTAAATTAACTGAGAACCTAGAGGCTAAAAGAGCAATCATCGAGGAGCTACGTGCCCTTGAGTCTAGCGACAATCTATCTTTTGATACACTAAAGGAGGTAATGGGTCGTTATAGTTCCATTGGATATGTGCCAATTAGAAAGAAAGAGGCATTAACTAAGGAGTATAAGGAAGTATGTGATATACTATTCGGTGTGTTACGTTCAAGAGAGGGTAGTGAGCGTATTGAGAAGTTCCGCCAGAGGGTTAGCCAATCCAAGGGTGCAAAATCAACTACGACATCAGGAGGTAGTGAACGAGACAGACTTACCTCAAAGCTTCGTGGTTTGCAGAATGATCTCAAAGTGCTAGAGAATAATATTGGTTTCTTCTCAATGGCGAAATCAAATAAGGTAAACCCAATGGTTGTTGAGGTTGAGCGCAAGATAGAGAGAGTTAAGGAAGATATTGCAGAGGTAATCGAAAAGATTAATATCTTGGATAGCCAATCTTAACTCAGCTAGCATAAAAATTGTGAGAAGTGCACCTGTGCATAGGTGAGTGAATTAGAGAATAAAGAATTTTTAGAAGTAAAGATGACAAAGTACATTTTTGTGACAGGGGGTGTAGCCTCCTCGCTAGGTAAGGGTATCATATCGGCATCACTTGCAAGACTATTGCAAGCACGGGGCTATTCGGTGACAATCCAGAAGTTAGACCCATATATCAATGTCGATCCGGGTACGCTGAATCCGTACGAACACGGAGAGTGTTACGTAACGGAAGATGGAGCTGAGACTGACCTTGATCTAGGCCACTATGAGCGATTTACGAATCAGGCAACCTCGCAGGCTAACAATGTTACCACTGGTCGTATATACCAAAACGTAATTAATAAAGAGCGTAGAGGTGAGTTTTTAGGCAAAACTGTACAGATTATTCCTCATATTACCGATGAGATTAAGCGTTGCGTTCTGCTACTGGGTAAGAGCAAGAAGTACGATGTGGTGATAACTGAGATTGGAGGAACAGTCGGTGATATTGAATCACTTCCATATATCGAGACAGTGCGTCAACTACGCTATGAACTAGGAGTAGAGAATACTATGATTGTACACCTTACCCTTATCCCATATATGAGGGCAAGTGGTGAGCTAAAGACTAAACCGACGCAACACTCTGTGAAGTTAATGCTCGAAAATGGTCTTCAACCAGATGTTCTAGTGCTCCGTACGGAAAAGGCACTTACAAAAGAGGTTAAAAAGAAGGTTGCTCTGTTCTGTAACGTCGAGGCTGATGCAGTTATCGAATCTATTGATGTGCCTACTATTTATGAGGTTCCTATAAAGATGCTAGAGCAGAAGTTAGACCTTGTGGCACTGCGCAAATTACACCTTGAACCAAATCAGGAACTTGACTTGAAGCAGTGGTGTGAATTTGTCGATAGCGTTAAGAACCCAAAGGACGAAATCAAGATAGGATTAGTTGGTAAGTACACTGAGCTACCTGATGCCTATAAGTCTATTGCTGAGGCATTTGTACATAGTGGTGGCGAACTAAACATAAAGGTTAAGTTGCAGTACATAAACTCAGAGAAGATTACATCTGAGAATGTTGCCGAGAAGCTAGGGGTAATGGATGGAATTCTAGTGGCTCCGGGCTTTGGACACCGTGGACTAGAGGGCAAGATAATAGCGGTTAACTATGCTAGAACATCAAATACTCCGTTCCTAGGTATATGTCTTGGTATGCAGTGTTCGGTAATTGAGTATGCACGTAATGTGTTAGATCTTGCAGAGGCTAACTCAACTGAAACAGCCCCTACATCAGCACCAGTTATCGACCTTATGGAGGATCAAAAGGATATTACAGATAAAGGTGGTACAATGCGTTTAGGTGCTTATAAGTGTGAACTTAAGAAGGGTTCAAAGGCAGCTAAGGCATACGGTAAAACAACTATCTCGGAGCGACATAGACACCGCTATGAGTTTAATAATAACTACAAGGAACAACTAGAAGAAGCTGGTCTTACTGCCACTGGCGTTAACCCTGATACAGGTCTTGTGGAGGTAGTCGAGATAGCTGAACACCCGTGGTTTGTTGGCGTGCAGTTCCACCCAGAGTACAAGAGCACGGTGGCAAAGCCTCACCCGTTATTTGTCGCATTTAGCAATGCCGCACTAGAGAATAAGAATAGAGCGAAGTAGTTAACAAAACTAGAGAAAAAATTAATCAAGCATTTATGAATAGAAATACAATTATTGGACTACTCCTTATCGGAGGTATTCTCTTTGGTTTTTCGGTGTGGAATAACTCGAAAATGGAGGAGCAAAGAGCGGTAAAGGCTCGTGAAATGGCTGTTGCAGACTCAATTGCAAGGGCAAGTGCACCTCAAATTTCAGTGGAGCAGCAGCTACGCAATAAAGAAGTAGCTGATAGCATTGCAGAGATTAGAACGGCTCAAGCACTTGGCAGTTTTGCTCAGCAGTCAAAAGGCACAGAGCAGTTTTTAACCCTAGAGAATGATCTTGCAGTCTATACATTCTCGTCTCGTGGTGGTCGTATTGCAAGCGTTGAGCTAAAGGACTATGAAAGACTAAACGAAGAGAATAAGGGAGAACTCGTAAAGCTATTTGGTAATGAGGGTAATAACTTCGGATTTACATTCTTTGCACCACAGCAAATTTCGACAAACAACCTATACTTCAAACCTAATGTAATCTCAGATTCGCAGATAAGCTATCGCCTATACGCTGATAGCGTTAGCTACGTTGAGTATACCTATACTATCACCAAGAGTGATTATATGGTAGATTTCAGGGCAGATTTCTCTAATCTAGGCTCTGTAATGCTTGCGACTCAACCTGATATTGCACTGAAATGGAGTGTTGTATCACCGAAGGAGGAGAAAGGATTTACCAATGAGAATAACTACACAACCATTGCCTATAAATTCCCGGGCGAGGCCGAAGTAGAGGAGCTGGGCGTCTCTACTGAGTCTATGAGCGAGGATATTACAACAAAGGTGCAGTGGGTAGGATTTAAACAACAGTTCTTCAGCTCGATTATTGTGGCAGGTAGCAATTTTAATACAGCTAGGATGAACTATAACACATATCCTGAGAGTGCTAATAACATCAAGGACTTCTTTGCGGATATGACCCTGCCATACTCAGCTACTACTGCTGACTATAACTTCAAGTTCTACTTCGGTCCTAATAAGTACTCTACGCTATCTAGTTATGGTGAGGAGTATAGCTTCGAGGAGCTTGTTCCACTGGGTTGGGGTATTATCGGATGGGTCAATAGGTGGATTGTTATCCCTGTCTTTGACTTTTTGAGCGAGTATATAACTAGCTTTGGTATTATTATCCTACTTCTCACTATCTTTATTAAGTTGATAATCTTCCCACTGACATATAAGTCATACCTGTCGACTGCTAAGATGCGCTTACTATCGCCAGAGATTAAGAAAATTTCAGAGCGATACCCTAAGCGTGAAGATGCAATGAAGAAACAACAAGCGACAATGGCACTTTATAAGAGTGCAGGTGTATCGCCACTTGGAGGTTGTATTCCAATGTTGATACAGTTCCCAATTCTCATTGCGATGTTTAGCTTCTTCCCATCCTCAATTGAACTTCGTGGGCAATCGTTCCTGTGGGCTAACGATCTTTCGAGCTACGACTCAATATTACAACTACCATTTAGTATCCCATTCTATGGTGACCACGTTTCGTTGTTCACACTTCTAATGGCAGTGTCGCTATTTGTGATGCAGAAGATTAATATGAACCAACAGGGTTCACTTCAAACATCTCAAATGCCGGGTATGAAGTTTATGATGCTATATGTTATGCCATTAATGTTACTCTTCTTCTTCAATAATTCATCATCTGGTCTTTCATATTACTACTTCCTAAGTAATATCATAACAATTGGGCAGACGTATGCTGTACGTGGTTTTGTCAGCGACGAAAAATTACACGCTAAGATGCGAGATAATGCAAAGAAACCAGTGAAGAAGTCGAAATGGAGTGAGCGACTTGAGCAAATGCAACGCCAACAACAGGCAATGCGTGAGCAACAGAATAAAGGAAAGAGATAGTTGTGTAATAAACTATTGATTATATGCGTAGCGAGTGGTTCTTAATTGTAAGAGAGCCACTCGTTTTTTTAGCTTCGATTTT
>CAYJLU010000090.1:0-7198 GCA_964371395.1 uncultured Rikenellaceae bacterium
TATTGCCTTGTCCTTTAACATCTTTCTGTTGCACATTTACCGATGTCATCTCTGCCGCAAAATCTTTGGCTTTTATTCCTAACGTTGAGAGGAAATCTGCCACTGGGCGATTATCGGGTGCTCCTAACTTGCGCTTTAACTGAGAGGTGTTTAATTTGAAAAGTGCTTGATCTCCTTTTGAGCGAATAATTCCAAATCCTTTATTATCAATACCTCTCTCGTAAAGAACACCAGATAATCGACTCTCTGTCTCCGCTAACTTTGTGCGTGCTTGCACTCGTTCATAATCTAATAGACGTTGTTCGACAAGTTCAGCTCGACGGGTTTGTACAGCAAAATAGTTTTGTGCAAAAGAAATCTCTGGCTTACGTGCATCACCGTTTTGAGCGATAAGATAACAAGCATAACGTGTAAGCATAATTTCATCTATCTCTCTTTCAGCACCTTTAGCAAGTTGTATCATTTTGTTGACGTCAACAAAATGATCAGTTGTTTTTTCTCCTGCATTTTCACAAGATATTCTAGCTTTGTCTATAACTTTTGTGAAATTTCTCCACTCAGAGTATCCAAGTACAGCATATAATTCTCTTGCGCTCCAACATTCTACGCCTTCGTATTCACATACGATACATTCAAATTTTGCAAATAATGCTTTAATTTCCTCTGTTTTCATATATTAATTCATAGATTTATAATCTCCTGCACCAACTCATACTTGCGTTTTGGTTGTTTCTTGGCTCGTGCCTTGCGTACGAGCACTACTTTGATTTAAGCTCATAGGATGAGCTTTTCCTTATAGTTTATGTAAAGATAGTAAATTAGATCTGATAAATGCTCTATGCTTTTTGTAAAATTAGTGTTTTAATGTTCTGATGAAATTTCAATATACATTTCCTTGAGATCGATGCACTGCTATTTCTCTAAAATTACTGTGAGTATAATGCAAAGATTATACTATCTTTGTGAGGTGAAAGCAATACTAATCTTATTTCTTGGATTCTTATCTACGTGGTATAGTGCGTACTCAAAACCATTGGATGTGCTGGTCAAGTGGCAAGCAGGTAGCGTTGTATCTATTGAGGATGCTCAAGGGTATGGATTGGATAGTTGCTTTATGTCGCAGGAAATTTCCACCGAGATATTTAATCGTATCTATGAGGTGTCATATAAGAAAGATTGTACTGTACCAATCGCCGAACTTAGATATATCAGAGCATTGCACTACAATGACAAAGGAGAACTACTGCTTGGCGAGATGATTTGTCACCGAAGTATTGCCGATGATTTGGTCGATATACTCCGTGAGCTTTTTCAACAGAGATACCCAATTGAACGAATGGTGCTAGTGGATAATTATGGTGCCGATGATAATCTCTCAATGTTGGATAATAACTCCTCAGCGTTTAACTACCGATATATATCAGGGACACAAAAACTATCAAACCATAGTTATGGGCTAGCAGTAGACATAAACCCTCTTTATAATCCATATGTTAGGTATGTAGATGGTAGGGAGGTAGTAGAACCACGGTCAGCCCTGAAATATGTTAATCGTAAGAACTATTTTCCCTATATGATTGTCTTTGGCGATGCTTGTCATAGGGCGTTTACACAGAGAGGATTTCGGTGGGGTGGTTCGTGGCGAAATGTAAAGGATTATCAACACTTTGAAAAGAAATTGTAACCGATGTTTTCCATAGTAGTATGTTCGATAGATAGCACAAAGCTGAACGCCTTTAAAGAGAATGTTGCCTCTAGTATTGGTGTGCCATATGAGATTATTGTCATAGATAATCTTGTTGAACAGCGTTCGCTGTGCAGTGCCTATAATGTAGGAGCTGAGATGGCTCAGTATCCATATTTGTGCTTTGCGCACGAGGATATTGCCTTTCATAGTAATGGTTGGGGGAGTACTATTAGTGAGAAGTTAAAGGAGAAGAGTTGTGGTGTGGTTGGTTTTGCTGGCTCCACGGGAAAGGTTCGAGAGTTGACCACGTGGTACTTTAATATGGCATACCGCAGGTTAAATCTGCTGGAGAGTGCAGCGGGAACTACAACTCATTATCGTGAGAATCCTGATGGGGTCGATTTCTCTGAGGTTGTGACACTCGATGGGTTGTGTTTGATGGTGCGCAGAGATGTGTGGCAGGAGGTGCGCTTTGACGATAAACGCTTTACTGGCTTTCACCTCTATGATCTTGATTTTGCTACGGCTGTGACAGTAGCAGGTTATAGAAACTATGTAGCACACTGTGTCCTAGTCGAGCACTTCTCAAGAGGTTCATTTGGTAGGGAGTGGTATCGTTGGAGCGAGGTGTATCAAGATAAGTGGTACGATCAATTACCGCTATACGTTGAGACGCTCGAACCAAAGGTTATGGACTATAACGAAAAGTTAGCTAGGCGATCTATGAATTACCTATACGTTCGTTTTAAAATATTGCCAGCTAAGATTCTGTGGCATAAAATTATGAATAGTTTTAGAGATTTTCCATTCAGCTACAAACCTTGGGTCTTACTACTGCTCTTTGTCTTAAACTATCGAAAATTCCCTAATAACTAGACAGCAAAACATAAGTTTTGCAATGGTCTCCTACAACATAACTCAGGTGTGGGTATAAAAAAAACTATAAATATAACTCAAGAAAAACTCTAGAGTTATATTTATAGTTTAGCAAGCTAGAGTAGCTCTAGCGTTATAGCCTTGCTAGCATATTTTTTACATTGTTTTCGATACGCTCTTCAATGTTATTAGTTTCAGCTGGAATGAATTTCTCACCAACGATGTTCTCATAGAGTTCGATATATCTCTTCGATACGCTATCGATAAACTCATCTGTAAGTTCAGGCATAGTATCGCTAGTTCTGCCTTGGAAATTATGTTCCATAAGCCACTCTCTGAGGAACTCTTTGCTTAGTTGGTGTTGGTCTTCACCCGCAGCAAACCTCTCTTCATATCCCTTGCTGTAAAAGTATCGTGAAGAGTCTGGAGTATGTATTTCGTCGATTAGGTATATCTGACCGTTACGCTTACCGAACTCATACTTAGTGTCAACTAGAATAAGACCACGCTCAGCAGCCATCTCTTGTCCACGTTTGAAGAGTTCAAGCGAGTATTTCTCAAGCTGAACATAATCCTCCTCACTAACTATACCCTGAGCTAGGATCTCCTCACGAGAGATGTTTTCGTCGTGAAGTCCAAGCTCTGCTTTAGTGGTAGGGGTAAGGATAGGTTCTGGGAATCTTTGGTGTTCCTTCATACCGTCAGGAATTGCTACACCACAAATCTCACGAGCACCGTTCTTATAGTCCCTCCACGAGCTACCAGTTAGGTAACCACGAACAATCATCTCCACTGCAAATGGTTCGCAACGGTATCCAACTGTTACCTGCGGATCAGGTGATGCTATCTTCCAGTTTGGGCATATATCTGATGTTGCATCGAGAAACTTTGAAGCAATTTGATTGAGCACTTGTCCCTTGTGTGGTACACCTTTAGGAAGTACAACGTCGAATGCCGATACTCTGTCGCTAACAACCATCGCTAGTAGCTCCTCGCCAATGCTGTAAACATCACGAACCTTACCCACGTATAAGTTCTTTTGATTCTCAAATTTAAAGTCTGTCTTTACAAGTGCTTTCATTGTATTTATGATATTAATTTTTTGGTTACTATTATATATAATGAATGATTACGCTGGTGGTTTTGTCAAAAAGTTATCTCTGCCTGCATCAATAATGCAACTACTACCCAATAAATTACTGGGTGCAAAGATAGTAAAAATACCAGTTAATTTACTCACTTTACAGCAGATTCTTCGTCATAAGCTTTGACAATTTTACTCACTAGAGGGTGTCGTAGTATGTCTCGAACCTCGAATTTAATGGCAGAGATACCCGTGATTTTCGATAGGTTATCCACAGCAAACTCTAGCCCAGAGCGTTGGGATGGGGGTAGGTCAATCTGTGTCATATCCCCCGTGATAAGAAACTTTGCATTGCGCCCCATTCTAGTTAGAAACATCTTTAATTGTTCTTTGGTGGTGTTTTGAGCCTCGTCAAGTATCACAACGGCATTGTCAAGCGTACGCCCACGCATATAAGCTAGAGGTGCAATCTGTACAATTCCCTCGTCTATAAACTCATTGAGTTTTGCCTTTGGTAGCATATCCCCGAGTGCATCGTAGAGAGGTTGTAGGTATGGGTCGAGTTTCTCTTTCATATCGCCGGGAAGGAATCCGAGCTTCTCGCCAGCCTCTACCGCTGGGCGTGTCAGTATAATCTTCTTAACCTCTTTGTTCTTTAGCGAACTAACGGCAAGGGCAATGGCAGTATAGGTCTTGCCACTACCAGCTGGTCCAACAGCAAATATCATATCACACTTCGAGTAGTCCTTAACCAAGAGTTTTTGGGCTGGAGTGCGTGCCTTTATCGGCGTGCCATTATTGCCGTAGAGTATAAGGTCTTCATTTTGAGGTGCTTTGCCATTGTTGAGTTTAGAGATCTGTTTTTTTACGCTCTTAATCGGACTTTCATCTACCATCGCATCGATGATCTCTGGGGATAGATGTCCATACTTTTGGTAGTACTCAATCAGTTCGTTAAGAGTGTGTTCGTACTTTTTCATCTGCTCCTCGGAGCCCATTATTCTAATAGAGCCTCCTCTGACTACTACTCTAAGGAGAGGGAATTTGGTACTGAGGTGATTAATATTAGCACCTCCTGCGCCGAAGAAATCTACAATAGAGATGACTTGAGGCTGAAATATCTTTTCCAATCGTTTTTACTTCTAAAATTGTGTAATAAATTTTAGCTTATTTCTAAGCTAATTTCGAGCCAAATTTACCATAAATTATCGACACTACAAGTCTATATAGTAGAAAAAAAACTAAAAAAAAAGTGTAGTAAGGTTGGCAGTAAAGATAAAAAGTGCTATCTTTGCACCTCGCAAAATTATATAGTATCAACCAAAAACAATTAAAAAACAGTGGATTCACTAAGTTACAAAACAGTTTCAGCTAATGCTGCAACGGTTACAAAGAACTGGTATGTAGTAGATGCTACCGACGTGGTTCTAGGTCGCCTAAGCTCGCAAGTAGCTAAGATTCTTCGTGGTAAGAACAAGCCAAATTACACACCTCACGTAGATTGTGGTGATAACGTAATTATTGTAAACGCTCACAAAGTTCGCCTAACAGGTAATAAGATGAACGATAAGCAATACGTACGTCACACTAACTACCCGGGTGGTCAACGCCTAACAACTCCAAAGGAGTACCTAGCTAAAAAGCCTGAGTTCCTAGTAGAACACGCTATCAAAGGTATGCTACCTAAAACTCGCCTTGGAGCTGCAATTTTCCGCAACCTATTTGTTTACACTACCTCTGAGCACCCACACGCTGCTCAACAACCAGTGGAACTAAAAGTAAGTGACATTAAATAATCTTATAAATAACAATAAATGAGTCAAGTTATTAACGCCGTAGGCCGCCGCAAGAGCGCAGTAGCCCGTGTGTACCTTAAGCCAGGTAACGGCACTTTCAAAATCAACAACCGTACAATCGAGGAGTATTTCCCACTAGAAATTCTTCAATTCGTAGTTCGCCAACCACTTTCAGTAACTGAAACTGAGGGTTCATACGATGTAACTATCAACCTAACAGGTGGTGGTATCAAAGGACAAGCAGAAGCTGCACGTCTAGGTATCTCTCGTTGCCTTATCCAAGCTAACGAAGAGCTTAGAGGTTCACTTAAGAAGGCAGGTTTCCTTACTCGTGACTCTAGAGTTGTTGAGCGTAAGAAACCAGGTCGTCCGGGTGCACGTAAACGTTTCCAATTCTCAAAACGTTAATCATACACCTCTATCAAAGAGGTTTTATATATTGCACAGGAGGGTGTGTTAAATTCTTGCAGACTACCCAGTATAATATGGTACTACTGCTTGAGAATTGCCCCACCTGCGATACAAGAATCCTAAGAGACTGAAATATATATTAATATTATCACTACCCTTTGGGATTGAACTTTAAAGAGTAAAAAATAAATAGACAAAACAATGGCAAATAATACATCATTTGAACAATTGCTAGAGGCTGGAGTACACTTTGGCCACCTAAAGCGCAAGTGGAATCCTAAAATGGCTCCTTATATCTTTATGGAGAAGAATGGTATCCACATCATCGACTTGCACAAGACTGCCCTTATGGTTGATACAGCAGCAGATGCTCTACGTCAGATTGCACGCTCAGGTCGCAAAGTACTTTTCGTTTCAACAAAAAAACAAGCTAAAGAAGTAGTAGCTCAAAGAGCTGGTGCAGTAGCTATGCCTTTCGTTACAGAGCGTTGGGCTGGTGGTATGCTTACTAACTTCCCTACAATTCGCAAAGCTATCAAGAAGATGGCATCTATTGATAAGATGGCAGAAGATGGCACATTCGATAACTTCTCAAAACGTGAAAAACTTCAAATTAGCCGCTCACGTGCTAAACTTGAGAAAAACCTTGGCTCAATTGCAGACCTGACTCGCCTGCCAGCAGCACTTTTCGTTATCGACGTTCAAAAGGAGCATAACGCCGTTAAAGAGGCTAGAAAACTTGGTATCCCAGTATTTGCAATGGTAGATACTTGTTGTGATCCAAATCCAATAGACTACATAATCCCTGCAAATGATGACGCTAGTAGCTCAATCGACGCTATCCTTTCGATAGTATGTGGAGCTATTGCTGAAGGACTTGCAGAGCGTAAACTAGAGAAAGCTAATGAAGAAGCTGCAGGAGCTTCGGCAGCAGAAGCAGCTGAAGGTGGAGCACGTCGTACTCGTACTCGCAAAGCAGTGGCTAAAAAAGTAGAAGAGGTAGAGAAAGAAGTAGAGGCTATTGTAGCAGCGTCTCAAGAAGTTGTAACTGAAGAGGTTGCAACTGAAGAAGTTGCGCCAGAGGCTCCTCAAGCGTAATTCTTTGCTCACTTTGCTCACTAGTTATACTCTGGTGAGATAGAGCAAACCTTTTATACATTTTATTGAAGAATAATCAAATTTTATCATAGAATAGAGTGGATAGCGTTAAATTTGTTGCAAAGTACTTGCTCACGAAGTTGCGACTATCCACTTTTTCAAATTAACTGACATTATAACAATGGAAATTAAAGCAGCAGACGTAGCAAAACTACGTAAAATGACAGGTGCAGGTATGATGGACTG
>CAYJLU010000091.1:0-7196 GCA_964371395.1 uncultured Rikenellaceae bacterium
TAACAAATTTTCAAAAGAGTATGAACACTTACGAAACCGTTTTCATTGCCTCTCCACTTCTAGCAGAAGCTGCTCTAAGTGAGTTGCAGAGCAAATTCCAAGGCCTATTGGCTGAGAGCGGCGCTAATGTAGAACACACCGAAGCGTGGGGTCTACGCAAGCTCGCTTACCCAATTGCTAAAAAATCAACTGGTTACTACTTCCTTCTGCAATTCTCATCGGAGGATGGCAAGATCATCGAGAAGCTAGAGACCGCTTACCGTCGTGACGAAAGAGTTATCCGATTCCTTACTTTCCGTCTTGACAAGCACGCTATCGAGTATGCTGCAAAGCGTCGTGAAAAGATGAACAACAACAACTAATCAGTTAGAAATCAACAACAATGGCAATTCAACAAAATAACGCTGGTGGCGGCGAGGTACGCTACCTGAATCCAATCCAAGTGGATGTTAAGAAGAAAAAATACTGCCGCTTCAAAAAGAGTGGTATCAAGTATATCGACTACAAGGACCCTGAGTTCCTTAAGAAGTTCCTTAATGAGCAAGGCAAAATCCTTCCTCGTCGTCTGACTGGTACTTCACAGAAGTTCCAAAAGAAAGTGGCTCAAGCTGTTAAGCGTGCTCGCCACCTAGCTATTCTTCCGTTCGTAACGGACCTTATGAAATAGATTAAACGTATTTTTTAGAGATGGAAATTATACTTAAAGCAGATGTCGAGAACCTCGGCTACAAAGATCAAATCGTGAGCGTAAAGCCAGGTTATGCTAATAACTACCTTATCCCACAAGGTTTTGCGACTAGCGCAACTGTTTCGGCTAAGAAAGCACACGCTGAAATGCTAAAACAACGTGCACACAAAGAGGCGAAAATGATCGCTGATGCACAAACAATCGCTGATAAACTTACAGCACTTAGCGTTGCTATTACAGTTAAGGCTAACCCTACTGGTAAGATTTTCGGTACAGTTACAACTACTGATATTGCTCAGGCTATTACAGCTAAAGGTATCGAGGTTGACAAACGTAATATCAAAGTTGCTCCTGTTAAGGAGACTGGTACACACGTTGCAACTATTAGAGTTTACAAAGAAGTTACAGCTGATGTAAATGTTGAGGTTGTAGCAGAAGGTGCAGAAGTTGAAACTCAAGCATAATTCTATTATTACAACATAGAGTTAATAACTATTAAAAGAACGCCTCAACGAATTTATTCGGAGGCGTTCTTTCTTTTTATTATGATTAAGTAAAGATGATATTAAATAATAGGTATCGTGGAATACTAACACTTGCGATTCCAGTGATAATATCACAGGTAGGGCAAGTTCTCGTTGGATTTGTCGACACGCTAATGGTAGCACAGTTAGGCACAGCAGAGCCTCTGGCTGGAGTTGCATTTACCAATGCACTCTACAATCCATTTCTTGTAGGAGGAATGGGGTTAGCTATGGGCTTAACACCACTAGTTAGTAATGCTCAGGTAAGAGGCAATAACTCTAGAATTCACTCATTATTGAAGAACTCAGCGGTTCTAAATACAGTCATTGCCGTTGCATTCACTGCTATATTCTCACTTCTGATTTTGCTTATGCCATATATGGGGCAAGATCCCGTTGCACTTCAGACAGCCACGCCGTATGGATGGTTAATGGCACTATCCATTCTACCTACTATGTGGATGTACACGCTCAGGCAGTTCCTCGAAGGATTAGGTAATACGATGTGGGCAATGGTAGTAACGATCACCGCTAATTTACTTAATGTGGGGATGAACTTCCTATTCATTTACGGTATGTGGGGTTTCCCTGAGATGGGGGCAGTGGGAGCAGGGCTTGCTACTGCTATCTCAAGGGTGCTGATGTTCCTTCTAATGTTCTATACAGTATATAAGGTTCCTAAATTTAGGGTCTATCTTGCTGGTTTTAGGCGTGAACTAATCCTACGCTTTCGCCTAATTAGACTTTGGCGAACGGGCTACCCTATTTCGCTACAACTCGGAGTAGAGACAACGGGTTTCGGTATAATGGCAATTGTTATCGGTACATTTAGTGCAACAGCTCTATCGGGACACCAAATCGCAGTAAACCTACCTACCTTAGCATTTATGGTGGTAACGGGTGTTGCAAATGCAACGATGATTATCACTGCACGGAATTATGCACTGAAGCTATACAGTGAGGTAAGGGCAACACTAAATGCTTCGCTGAGAATCATTACTGTATTTATGACTCTTACGGCAATTTGTTTTGTGATTTTTGCCATTGATATTGCAGCTATATTTACTCCCGATCCCGAAATTCAGGCAGTCACGGCTCATCTACTAATATTTGCTTCGATATTCCAAATCTCTGATGGTATTCAAGGAGTTGCACTTGGTGCGCTAAGGGGAATGTTAGATGTGAAACGACCGATGTACTACTCGATTATTAGTTACTTTGCTGTTGGAGTTCCTATTGGCTATATTCTAGCTTATCAATTTAATATGGAGGCAAGTGGTGTTTGGCTTGGAATTGTCAGTGCGCTGACTCTACTCTCTATTTTATATATCCGAAGATTTAGATCTTTAATCATTAATAAATAAAATTATGAAGAACAAGGCTAAGAGATTATACCTTAGAGTTATAACTATTATTATTGTTTTAGGAATTATCGCACTTGGAACTATCAGTTATATTTCGATTAGTAGTATGGCGGATATGAGGGTAAGTTATAGTAAGATATACGATGCTAGCAACTACGATATACCACAACCCGACACTCTAAAATTACGTACAAAGGATGGTCTGATGATCGAAGTGTTAGAGATTGTGAACCCTAATGCAAAGGGTTCAATTATATGTCTAACTGGCCAGATAGGTCCTAGTGTTACGGCATATTATGGACACGCTGAGATATTCTTTGCCGAGGGATATACAGTGTACCTACCTGAACTTAGGGCGCACGGTGGCTCTCAAGGTGATGTCATAGGGCTAGGATACACGGAGTATAGAGATGTAGAGGCAATAACGGACTATATAGCAGCGTATGGTCACGGTGATGAGTTACCAATAGTTGTTATTGGGCACTCGATGGGTGGTGCTATTGCTCTTAATTCAATGTCAAAGAATGACGACATTGATGGCGTTGTAGCTATGTCTACTTACTCCTCTGTTGAGGATATGTTTGTAGAACAAGCCTCAAAGAATATACCTAGCTATATTGCCGAGCTAGCCACACCGTTCGTACAGTTGATATGTTGGATAAAGTATGGCGAGGATCCTTGGGATCTAAGGCCTAAGAACTCTATTCAAAATACTCATAGACGCTCAGTATTAATAATGCACAATGAGAATGATCCAGATGTATCATATATGAACTTTGCTCGCAATATGAATAGAGCTGCAGGTTATGTAGAGGTATATACTCGTGCCGACTCTTCTCATACGATTGCTCGTGATTTCCTACACCCTAACAATGACCCTGAGTATATAGATCGACTTCTAAGATTTATCAACAATATAAATATGGCGCATATAGCCAAGTAGAGTTCTCAACAATAGTTCTACTATATAATAATACACAGAGCGTTACTTAAACCATAAAAGTGACGCTCTGTGTGTATTTGTGCTGGTACTCTACTCTTGCATAAGATGGGGAAGGCTCTACATTTGAATTAGAAGAAGAAGAGAAACACCTAAACTTTGTTGTGATGTGTGTGTATAAGAGAAAGATTTAGGTGCGAAAAAATGTATAAGCACGATCTTAGTTTTCGAGTACCTTGGAGGGGATATTCCAATCTCAGCACAATATTAAAATTATCTAACTGTAAATTACTATCTATTTTTTATACCTTTGTTATGTTAATTACTGTTTGTTGTTAAATACAAATAGTATGCCATATATTAATTTTTAAATAATAATAAAAGATGAATTACAGAAGACTTGGACGCAGTGGGCTACTACTTAGCGAACTTTCGCTTGGACTGTGGCATAACTTCGGAGATGATGATAACTACTCCACCGCTAGAGATATTATACTTACTGCCTATGACAATGGAATCACAGCCTTTGATCTGGCTAACAACTACGGACCTCCTCCGGGGGCTGCCGAGAGATGTTTTGGTAAGGTGCTAAAGTCAGATCTCAGTGACCATCGTAATAAGATGCTAATTACATCTAAGGCTGGATATAGGATGTGGGACGGTCCTTATGGTGAGTGGGGGTCGAGAAAGTACTTGATTAGCTCTTGCGAGGAATCGCTTAAACGTATAGGGGTGGAGTATCTTGATATATTTTACTCTCACAGATATGATCCTAACACTCCGCTTGAGGAGACTATGGGAGCACTCGACCAAATTGTCAGAAGCGGCAAGGCACTATACGTTGGACTCTCTAACTACCCTGCCGATAAGCTAAGAGAGGCCTGCTCGATACTTAGAAAACTAGGCACACCCTCAGTAGTAGATCAATTAAAGTATTCATTACTGCACCGTGAGCCTGAGCTTGAGCACTTTGACGCTCATAGCGATCTTGGCATTGGTTGCGTATCATACTCTCCGCTTGCTCAAGGGCAACTAACTGATAGGTATAGAGATAGCATCCCAACTGATTCACGTGCAGCAAAACAGAGTGGTTACCTGCAAATTGAAGAGGTCGAACAACATCGTAAAAATGTTATTGCTCTTAGTAGTATAGCAGAAGAGCGTGGTGAATCACTCTCTAAGATGGCTATCGCTTGGCAACTTGGTAACCACGGTAAACGACACGAACGTATTAGCTCCGTTATAGTAGGAGCCAGCAGAGTTGAACAACTCAAAGAAAATATTGATGCGGTTAACTTTGAACAATTCAGTCAAGAGCAAATCGACAAAATTGACAATATAACACTATGAAAAAAAGGGTTTTAGAGCGATTTTTAAGATATATAGCAGTAGATACAACGTCGGACAACCAGTCTAAAAGCTACCCATCCACTGAGGCACAACGTCTATTTCTCGGACAGCTTGCCGAAGAGCTACGTGAGATTGGGTGTAGTGAGGTGGTTCAGGATAAGTATGGCTATGTAATGGCTACAATCGAGGCTAGCAAGGGGATGGAGAGCGAACCTACCATTGGATTTATTGCCCACGTAGATACCTCACCTGAGATGAGTGGCAGTAACATTGAGCACCAAATTATCGAGAACTATAATCCAGATTGCCCACTCCAATTAGGCGATAGTCAACACTACCTACAATTAGAGGAGTTTCCTGAGTTAGCGTACTTTCGTGGACATACAATTATTACCACCAAAGGAAATACACTACTTGGAGCTGACGATAAGGCAGGTATTGCAGAGATCATAACAGCTGCTGAGGAGTTAATTGGGAATCCTGAGCTTAAACACGGTAGGGTTCGCATTGCATTTACTGCTGACGAGGAGATAGGCAGGGGGGTAGATTACTTTGATGTGGAGCGATTTGCAGCAGACTATGCCTATACTATCGATAGTGGCGGTGAGGGGTGCCTAGAGTACGAAAATTTCAATGCTGCACGTGCAATACTCACTGCCAAAGGAAAGAATATACATCCGGGATATGCAAAGGGTAAGATGGTGAATGCCACTGAAACGCTAATTGCACTACACAACTCCCTTCCGCATAACGAAAAACCACAACACACCGAGGGCTATCAAGGCTTCTTCCACTTACTAGAACTCAGTGGTAGTGTAGAGCTAGCAAAGAGTAGCTATATTATTCGAGATCATAGCGCAGAGATATTCCAAAGTCGCATTGAATCTATCGAGAATTTAGCAGCTGAGTTTGGAGTAGAGCTAGAGCTAACTGTCGAGTATCGAAATATGCGTGAAAAAATTGAGGAGAATATCGAGATAGTTCATAGAGCTGAACGTGCAATCGAGAGGTCAGGAGCGACTCCGCTTATAATGCCTATACGTGGTGGCACCGACGGTGCACGCCTTAGCTATATGGGGCTACCGTGCCCTAATATATTCACAGGCGGAATGAACTTCCACAGTCGCTTTGAATACTGCTCACTCGATTCAATGATTAAGGCAGTGGATACAATAGTAAATATTTGTACTCTAAAGTAGTAACTAAAGCAATATCTAGATATAAAAATTTTGAGGAGCAGGTCTATTTATATATATAGGTCTGCTCCTCTTGCTAAAATAAATGGTTACAATGGGCTATTTCTCTGGAACCCACGAACTTAACAGTGTAGCCTCACCGTCGAATTTCACCTCAGATATTGAGGCTGGAATCAGTACAGTCTCACCCTTGTTTATCTCCACTGTTTCATTAGATTCAGTAGAGATTGTAGCACTACCACTTAAGCATATATATATTGTAAATGAGTCCCTTGCACTAAGATCACAGAGTGTTGGGCGCACAATATCAACAAGCGAGGATGCAAAGTATTGACAACTCTGAATATCAACCTCACTTCCCGTTACCTTCGCCTTTGTAACATTATAGTCATCTCTTAGTGAGTAGTCAATAGCATCAAGAGCTAGTTCGGTGTGCAGTTCACGGGTTTTACCCTCGCTATCTGTACGATTGAAGTCGTAGACTCTGTATGTTATATCAGATGTTTGCTGAATCTCGGCAATAAGAATACCCTTGCCAATAGCGTGGATTGCACCAGCTGGAATAAAGAATGTATCGCCTGCCTTAACATCATAACTCTCTAAAATATCCTCTAGTTGACCTGCATTGAGACACTCCATATACCTTGCCTTGGTCACCTCCTCCTTGAAGCCTAGGTATATCTTTGCGTTGGGTTCAGCATCAATTACATACCACATCTCTGTCTTTCCGTATGCATTATGACGTGCAGCCGATAGTTCATCATCGGGGTGCACTTGAATCGACAGATAATCCTGCGCATCGATAAGTTTTACGAGTAGAGGAAACTCCTCTCCATACTTCTTAAATATAGACTCACCAACGAGTTCATCCATATAGATTTCGATGAGTTCATTGAGTGAATTTCCCTTTAGGCTACCATTAAGTACAACTGAGGTATCGCCAGCAACGCCTGATAACTCCCAACTCTCACCAATAGGTTCGTTACCTATGGGCAATACTCTATTAAACACTCTCTCTAACTCTTTACCACCCCAAATTCTCTCTTTATAGATTGGCTTAAATTTTAATGGATACATATAAAATATTTTAATGATTAATTTTAGATCTAAAATACTTACAAAGTTAATAAAAAA
>CAYJLU010000092.1:0-6894 GCA_964371395.1 uncultured Rikenellaceae bacterium
GTAATGGAAATAGGCACTGGGTAGAAGTTCCGTTGAACTTATATTCTCTTTATCGATTCTAATTAATTGA
Organism: uncultured Rikenellaceae bacterium; assembly: GCA_964371395.1. Classification (GTDB taxonomy): domain Bacteria; phylum Bacteroidota; class Bacteroidia; order Bacteroidales; family Rikenellaceae; genus Mucinivorans. Next base: position 71 of record CAYJLU010000092.1, read on the forward strand.
GGCAATCAATAAGCGATAAGACCCTTTCAAGATCCTCTTTAGTATCTATGCCGTGAGATTCAATGGTAGTAAGCTCAGTCTTTATCTTCACACCATCCTCTAGCCAACGGAGTTGTTCGAGGCTTTCGGCACGCTCTAGTAGTGAGAGTGGTAGTGCCGCAATTCTCTTAAGTGTACTGTATCTATAACCATAAAGCCCTATGTGGCGTAGGAATTTGTGTTGCTCTAGCCACTGTGTCTGCTCAGTAGAGCGCACAAAAGGAATTGGCGAACGAGAGAAGTACAGTGCATAGCCTTTGCTCCCGACGACAGCCTTTACACAATTCGGATTAAATATATCCTCGCTCTTTGTGATTGGCTGTACAAGTGTTGCAATCTCGCAATTCTCATCCTCGAATAGTTCAACAATAGCTCGAAGCTGTTCCTGAGCAATAAATGGTTCGTCACCCTGAATATTTATTACTATATCAGGAATATATGATAACTTACTTACCGCCTCACAGATTCGATCAGTGCCACTTTGGTGGTTCGGCGAAGTCATAATAACCTCTCCCCCAAAGCGTACCACCTCTGCCTCAATACGACTATCGTCAGTGGCAACATAACACTCCTCGAAGATCTCTTTGGCTCGCTCCCAAACTCTCTGAATCATCGTTTTATCGCCAATCATTGCAAGTGGTTTGCCCTCAAAACGCACCGAGGCATACCTAGCTGGAATAATGGCCACTACTCTACTCTTTGTCATAGTATAGATTGCTTGATATTGTGAAATTATTGCACAAATGTACTATATTTGCGCTATGATAACAACCATTCAAGAACTTTTTTATAGTAAAGACTTCAAAGAGCTAGTAGTGGAAACTATCTCTAGAAACCCGTGGTTCACACCTCAGTCGATAGAATATGCTCAAAGAGCTATCGAGGAGGAGTTTCTATATGAGCATAAGTTCAGACGATTTTGCAGCACCCACGCCATTGACTCTACCCCTAAAATGAAGACTTTAGGGGTAGTATGTGCGGGCAACCTTCCACTTGTTGGCTTTGGGGATATGTTCTATGGGCTGATATGCGGTTGGAATATTACGTTAAAGCCATCCTCTAGGGATCCACTAATGCGAATTTTCGGTAAGTTAGATAGTGTTACAGTAGTGGATAGTATAGAGGAGCTAGACCATAGTGATGCCATAGTGGTAATGGGTTCAGACAGCACCTGCGCACTTATAGAGGAGCTATACCCTAGCACGCCTAAGCTACTGAGGGGAACTATGCACTCCGTAGCAATACTCGATAGTAGTGTTACGAGGAGCGAGCTTGAGAAACTATACCTCGATATGTTTCTATACTCTGGGCGTGGATGTCGCAGTGTTAATCATCTCTACCTTTCGGAGGATTTCTCATTAGATTTTTTGGTTACCACAATCAAACAAGCAGATAGTCGCTATCAACTCCAGATGCCAAGGGAGTGGGCGGATTCATACCGCTACGCACGAGCTATTCTCTCGATGACAGCACGAGAATATATAGATGGAGGCTTCTACCTTCTTGTAAAGGGAAGTAGCACTATGACTGCAACTATTGGATATAGTATTTTTCAGAGTATTTCCGAGATTGATTTAACAGAATTTCAACACGTCGCAGTGGCGCAAAATTTAGGCCGTTCACAGTTTCCTCGCCTAGAGGACTTTGCAAACGGCCTATCAATTCCAAAATTTTTATCTTCACTACTCTAACATACTAACCTCCTGAGCTGTAAATAGCCCGTATGCCATTAGTATGATTACTAGCGAAGCTGCAACAATAGCAATAATTAACCACAAATCTCCTTTTTTCTGCTTCTTGTTAGAATTTATTTGATTGTGCCCGCTACGTGCGTGTGTTGGTTTAGTCTTTCTTATAACTCTTGTTCCGCTGGCTGCCGCCTCTTGCCTTCTATCACCACCTCTTGCTGGCTCTCTTTCTGGTTGAGGTTGAGGGGTGGGTTGAGCGTTAGGTTGAGCGTTAGGTTGAATATGTGGTTGAGCAACTCTCTGTTGAATTCCACTTGGTTTTGGGGTTACCTGAGGGGCGTGCGGGTGTGTTGGACGAACGAACCCACCCTGCTGCACAGGTTTTGGAGCAACGGTACTCTGAGCTCTAGCTATACTTTGAGGTGCCGCCTGTGCCTTAGGTAGTTGTGTTGCAAAGCTGTTTCTATTATTTGTAAGGGGTTGTGCTGCAACAGGATTTTGTACACTAGGGGTAGCCTCTGAAGTGACATTTTGGTTAGTTGTTGGAGCTGCAATTTGCTTGCTAGTGTCCATTACAAGGGTTATTGCTCCATTGTCGTTAACTATCAACACCCCTATGCCCTCTATCACATAACGCTGTTTTTGACTCAGCACTTCTTTAATATGCTCTACAAACGCTACAATAATCTCCTTTGAATCATTGCTATCAACGTGGTATTCCTTCTGGATTTCGGCACTTAAAAAGCCGTCGTCACCCTTAAGAAATGGAGTAAAAATTGGATGTCCAGCTTCGCTTTTTTTAAGAAAAGCTCCAAATCCCGGTAATACAACCCTTTGTGAAGTAGTAATTAATCGTATTAAAAAATCTTTATCCATAGTCCCTTAATCTAGTATAATATGGTTTAGTATAAAATGTAAAAGAGGTTTAAGAATATACAGCAAAATAATATTGTGTACTGTATATTAGACTCCAAAGTTAAGAATTTTTAGTAAATTTTATATCTTTGCAATAAACAATTTTAAAATAAGTAATGAAAAACACACTATTTCTTTCAGCAATGTCTTTATTATTAGCGGGATGTGGTGGCGTAGAGCCTAAGAACCCGAATGCAGAGGTGGATACTATGCAGTGGCAAGTAGACCGATTTGACGATGTCAAAATTCTTCGTTACCGAGTAAATGGTTTCGAATCACTCTCGCTTGATCAAAAAAAACTTGTCTACTATCTAGCCCAAGCAGGTCTTACGGGTCGTGACATTCTATTCGATCAAAACTTTAAGTATAACCTACCTCTTCGTAAGACACTTGAGGCAATATACACTACGTATGATGGCGATAAGACCAACGAAGAGTACAAAGCATTTGAGAAGTACCTTAAGAAAGTTTGGTTAGCAAATGGTGTTCACCACCACTACTCTAACGATAAGTTCTCTCCAGAGTTCACACCAGAGTATTTCGATGGTCTACTGGCTGCAACTCCAGCCGATAAACTACCTAGCTCAGAGATGATTGAAACTCTCAGGAAGGTTATCTTTGACCCTCTATTCTACCCTAAGATGGTGAATCAGAATGAGGGTGAGGATCTAGTACTAACCTCGGCCGTTAACTTCTACGAAGGAGTTACCGAGGATGAAGTACAGGCATACTATGCTGCGCAGATGGATCCAAACGACAATACCCCTATATCTTATGGCTTAAACACAAAGGTGGTTAAGGAGAATGGTCAGGTAGTGGAGAAGACTTGGAGAGTTGGAGGACTATACTCTGAGGCTATCGAGCAGAATATCTACTGGTTAGAGAAAGCAGCAGCAGTTGCAGAAAATGAACTTCAACGTAAAACCATCGAGAAGCTAATCCAGCAGAATCGTAGCGGTTCGCTAGAGGAGTATGATGAGTATAACGTACTTTGGGTTCAGGATAATGGTGGTCAAATTGATTTTGTTAATGGATTTACAGAGACCTACACAGATCCACTAGGACGCAAGGCTACGTGGGAGAGTGTTGTAAACTTCAAGGACATAGAGGCTACTAAGCGTACAACATTAATCTCAGATAACGCTCAGTGGTTTGAGGATAACTCGCCTATTGATCCGAAGTTCAAAAAAGAGGAGGTTAAGGGTGTTTCGGCAAAGGTAATTACAGTAGCTGCACTTGGTGGCGACTGCTACCCTACCTCACCACTAGGCATCAATCTACCTAATGCAGATTGGATTCGCCGTGACCACGGTAGCAAATCTGTAACTATTGCTAATATTTCGGAGGCTTCTGAAAAGTCATCGACTGGTAGCGGCTTTAGCGAAGAGTTTATCCTAGATGAGGTAGAGAGAGAGCGTAAGGCAAAGTACGGTGCTATTGCAAGCGACCTACACACAGACCTACACGAGTGCTTAGGTCACGGTAGCGGTAAGCTAGCGCAAGGCACTAAGGGCGATGAGCTAAAAAATTATAGCGCACCACTCGAAGAGGCAAGAGCAGATCTATTTGCCCTATACTATATCGCAGACCCTAAGATGATTGAGCTTGGTATTATCGACAGCCCTGAGGTTGCAAAAGCTGCATACTTCAACCAAATACTAAATGGTGGTATGACACAGCTAACTCGCATAGAACTTGGTAAGAATATCGAACAAGCGCATATGCGTGACCGTGCACTAATCTCAAATTGGGCTTACGAACTAGGTAAAAAGGATAATGTTATCGAGAAGATAACTAAAGACGGTAAGACTTACATCCGAATCAACGACTACGACAAACTACGTGAGATCTTCGCAACACAACTTCGTGAGATCCAAAGAATCAAGAGTGAGGGTGACTACGATGCAGGTAAAGCACTTGTTGAGACTTATGGTATCTTCATCGATCCAGTCTTCCATAAAGAGGTTCTCGATAGATTTGCAACACTAGATATTGCTCCTTACTCTGGCTTTGTAAATCCACGCTATGAGGTGATCGAAAAAGATGGCGAGATTATTGATATTAAGCTACACTACGATCAAGGTTTCACAGAGCAGATGCTAGAGTACTCTAATAAATACTCATACCTATAAAAAATAGTGAGAATAACAGTAGCAATAACAGGAGCAAGTGGTGCAATATATGCGCATCACTTGCTCCTTGCTTTAGAGGCAAGCAAGGAAGTTCGTAAGGTATATATAGTAATTACCAGCAGTGGCAAGCAGGTATGGGAGTATGAACTACCCGAAGTTCCTCTACCTTGTACTAATGATAAGTTCGAGGTGTTGGATAATAACTCATTTTTCGAGACCATTGCCAGCGGTTCTAATTGTGCCGATGCGATGGTAGTGGTTCCGTGTTCGATGGGGACGATAGGTCGTATATCCTCTGGGATTAGCTCCACCCTACTTGAGCGAGCCGCTGATGTCCAACTTAAGGAGCGAAAGCCGTTGATTATTGTTCCACGAGAATCTCCGCTCTCGCTCATACATCTACAAAATATGACGACTCTATGCCAAGCTGGTTCTATTATTTTACCTGCATCACCCTCATTTTACTCTCATCCTCAATCCGCCTCAGATATCGTAGAGACGATTGTAGAGAGGATTTTGGAGAAAATTGGCATTAAAATTGATAAAATATATCGTTGGAAAGAAAAATAATTGTATATTTGCACTATAATCGTTAGCAGAACTAACGAAACACAAAACAAACAAATTTTTTAACATAATTTATTTTCGAAATGGCTTACGAAATTAATGCAGACCTTTGTACTGCTTGCGGTACTTGTATAGACGAGTGTCCAGTTGAGGCAATCTCAGCTGGTGATGTTTACGTAATAGACGCTACGGCTTGTACTGATTGTGGTGCTTGCGCAGACGTTTGTCCTATTGAGGCAATTTCGGCTCAATAAGATTGGAATCGTTAACCCCGAATGCACTAAGGGTTGCAGCTTATTATAGCTCGCAACCCTTTTAACTTTTTTTTATTTTAATAACTAATTAATGGTACTAATTTTTGTATATCTCTTACTTGCACTCGGCATATCGTTTCTATGTTCGATACTCGAAGCTGTGCTACTATCTACCCCTATGTCCTTTATCTCCATTAAGGAGGCAGAGGGTGCACGTAACTCTACACTCCTTAAAAAGCAGAAAACAGATATAGATAAACCCATATCTGCTATTCTATCGCTTAATACTATTGCCCATACTATTGGTGCAGCAGGAGTTGGTGCGCAGGCAACAAAAGTCTTTGGAGAGGCATACTTTGGTTGGATATCCGCAATTCTCACTATACTTATATTAGTGGTATCGGAGATTATCCCTAAGACTATTGGGGCGAATTATTGGCGTTCACTTGCACTGCCATCGGCAAAGATAGTGCAGTACCTTATTATTATTAGTTATCCTTTAGTGTGGTTCTCGGAGTTTATCACACGCGTAATATCTAGAAAGGCATCCGAGGGTACTATTAGCCGTGAGGAGGTCTCGGCAATGGTAGATGTAGGTACGAAAGAGGGGGTAATAAATTCGAGTGAGAATCTTATTATTCAAAACCTTATTAAACTCAACAAGATTGAAGTACGCAAGGTAATGACTCCACGAATAGTAACCTCTACTGCTAATGAATTACTATCTATAAAGGAATTCTACGAAGGTGGTACTACTGGAGCACCTCACTCTCGAATACCTCTATATGGTACTGAGCGAGATTTCATCACAGGTTATGTTCTATATAAAGATATTCTTGAGGCTCTAGCTCAAGATAGATTTGAAATCAAACTCATTGATATTCGTCGTCCAATCCTTGCACTGTATGAGAATGAGAGTGTATCGGCTGCCTGGGAGAAGTTACTGGCATCCAAAGAACATATAGCTATTGCGGTTAATGAGTACGGTTCGTTCGAGGGTATAATCACAATGGAGGACATAGTTGAGACTATTTTAGGTCTTGAGATTATCGACGAAAAGGATACTGTCGAAGATATGCAACAACTTGCTCGCCAGCAATGGAAAGAACGTAAATTAAAGTACAAACAATATCTTCCTCAAGAAAGCACTGAACAAAACATTAAAGACAATTAAATATTATCTTCTCCCAATTCGAGGGGGGGGATGAGGAGTAAGGAGTAAGGAGTGA
>CAYJLU010000093.1:0-6736 GCA_964371395.1 uncultured Rikenellaceae bacterium
AAAATGTCTAAATTTCACAGCAGTTGTACAACGAGAGAATAATGCATATACTGTTTAGTACAACAAAGAGAAAAACGGTACCATCCAACATCCTCTTCTATTTACTATGCAAAAACTCTACGACACAAAAAAGGAGGCTGCCCAAATTACCTCGTAATTTTGGACAGCCTCCCTAAGATTATACTGCTTAGTATTTGCTAAAATTGCAAAACTATCACTATGCCCACTTCACAAGAGCAAAGTCTTGACGGTGAGGTAATTTATCATTCTTTGGATACACTCTTATTGCAATATCGAATGAACCTGTAAGTTCAGGTTCGCTTTCGAGCTTAAATCGTGCAATGTTGTTCTCGAACGAAACGAATTTAAATTGGTCAACGTGGTGAATCTTAGTTTGAACATCGTCAGCTGAAGCCTCGGCAACAAGTAACTCAACTCCAATATCCTCAGGGCTTAGTCCTGCAACATCAACAGCTACATCAAGTTCATATTTATTACCAGTGCTGATAACCTCACGAAGTGAATCGAAACGTTTCGACTCCACAACTCTTACGTTGTCCCACTCACGAGAAACCTTACGCTTCCACGCAGCAAGTGAACGTGCTAGCGCAAAATCATCGGCAACTACCTCTTGGTGGCGGATGTGAAGCTTTCCGTAGAAACGATCCTCATAGTCCTGCATCATACGGTTTGTAGTGAAGTTTGATGCAACGTCTGCAACACAGTGCTTAACCATCTCCATCCACTTAGGAGAGAATCCAGCCTCGTTGCGTTCGTAGTATGTTGGTACGATTTGATCTTCGATTGTAGAGTACACCATCTCAGCATCTAGTTCATCTTGGAATCTTTGTTCGTCGAATGTGCGCTCCATAGGTAGCATCCAACCTGCATCTGGACGATAACCCTCTACCCACCATCCATCTAGTACAGAGAACTGCATAACACCGTTCATTACACCCTTCTCACCACTTGTTCCCGATGCCTCAAGTGGACGAGTAGGAGTATTTAGCCATACATCTACACCCTGAACCATACGACGAGCTAACTCCATATCATAGTTCTGAAGGAAGATAATCTTACCCACGAATTGTGGCATCTTAGATACCTCAACAATACGCTTGATTAGATCTTGACCAGCCTTATCAGCAGGGTGAGCTTTTCCTGCAAATACGAATTGTACTGGACGCTCTGGGTTATTAACAAGTGCAGCAAGACGCTCCATATTTGTGAACAGTAGGTGTGCACGCTTATACGTTGCAAAACGGCGAGCAAAACCAATAGTTAGCACATCTGGACGTAATGACTCCTGAATCTGCACAAGTTGACGAGGTGAGTCAAATCTAAACTCCATAGGATCATTAACCCTACGGCGAATAAGTCTAAGTAGGCGATTCTTAAGATAAAGCCTAGCATCCCATAGTTCGCTATCTTCAATATCGTGGATTTTATCCCAGTGAACTTTACTGTAATCACCTTTTGCAAACTCCTCGCCAAATGCTTTGTAATACATATCTTTTAGGCGGTCAGATGTCCAAGTTGGGAAGTGAACACCATTGGTTACATAGCCAATATGTAGTTCATTTGGCATATAGCCCGGCCACATATGTCCAAGAATATCTTTCGATACCTCGCCGTGTAGCCAACTTACACCATTAACCTCCTGACTTAGATTACAAGCTAGTACACTCATCGAGAACTTACCCTCATCATCACGACCTAGCGCAATGAATTGCTCCCAAGTAATCTTTAGACGCTCAGGGTAGTGCGACATATATTGACGAATCATACTCTCGTCGAAAGAGTCGTGACCTGCTGGTACAGGAGTGTGGGTTGTGAATAGCGAAGAACTGCGCACTGCTTCCATCGCCTCTGAGAAGCTAAGGTCATACTTCTCGATAAAGTCTCTAGAACGCTCCAAGCTAATAAAGGCAGCGTGACCTTCGTTACAGTGGTACACATCGCTCTGAATACCTAGCTTGTTGAGAAGACGAATACCTCCGATACCTAGTAGGAATTCTTGTTTTAGACGGTTATCCCAGTCACCTCCGTATAGGTGGTGAGTGATAAATTTATCCTCTGGGCTATTCATTTCGTGGTCAGTGTCAAGTAGGTATAGCTCTGTACGACCTACATCACAACGCCAAATTCTTGCCGTTACAGTACGACCCGGTAGCGCAATTTCAATTGTTTTCCATTCACCATTCTCCTCACGAACAGCGGTGATAGGTAGTTTGTCAAAATTTTGCGCCTCATATGCAGCCTCTTGTTCTCCTGCATTACTAAGTCTTTGAGTAAAGTAGCCATAGCGATACAGTAGACCTACTGCTACCATTGGTACATTCTTATCCGAGCTTTCCTTTAGATAGTCACCAGCAAGGATACCTAGACCACCAGAGTATATCTTTAGTGATGAGTGTAGACCATACTCCATAGAGAAGTAAGCTACTTTAGGCTTATCTCCACCATCTTTTGCATTCATATATGCTTGAAATTTAGCATATACACTCTCTAGTTGGCTTATGAATTCTTTATCCTCAGATAAACGTACAAGATCCGTACGAGTAAGTCTATCTAGAAGTGCTATTGGATTTCTGTTTACTTCACTCCAAAGCTGCTTGTCGATACTTTCAAAGAGTCTACGAGCATTCTCATCCCAACTCCACCAAAGGTTTTTTGTTAATTTCTCTAGTTTTGAAAGCGATTCTGGAATTGCACGCTCAACGAGCATACGTGTCCAATTCGGGTGCGACCCTGGTGCCGCCTGTTGCGAGATAAAACCAATTTGTTCGTGGTTATCTCCTCCTCCATTATATTCCATTTTATTTAATTTTAAGTGTGCTTCTTTATATGTTTGTTGATAGTGTTTGTATAGATTTTTCCATAGTGCTATCTGAGATAGAGCCATTGCACCATTGCGTACACTCTCCATCTCTTTAGTACCCAGATTTGTATAGCGTATCAGTTCACCAGTGATGCCTGATATCAGCTCGGCTGTATTGTCATCATCACGCTCCAGAACGGTAACTCCTACTGCGTCTTTACCCTCAGCCGAGGCTTGAAAATCACGTACCCAAAGCCCAAATCCAGCTAATGTGGTGGTAATAGTTGGTACTCCAAACGCTATACTCTCAAGAGGAGTATAACCCCAAGGCTCGTAGTACGACGGGAATACAGTGACATCACAACCAACTAGTAGTTCGTAGTAACTCTTATTGAATACGCCATCTTCACCATTTAGATAACACGGAACAAATATTACTCTGACACCCTCTCTAGAGTTTAATAGTCCGTTTGAGCGTAGGTGTCCCACCACTGAATCTCCATCCATATCACCCATATAGTGGGTAACATTTGGAAGGTTCTTTGGGTCACAAGGTTGATCGATACCCTTAACAAAGATATTATTTAAGTCACGACGTGCTCCGTGGTTCCATCCGGGAACCATAACGTATGCTAGTACCTCACCTTTACGTTGCTCTGAGTGCTTTAGAGCGGCAAGCGAATCCAAAAATACATCCAGACCCTTATTCTTAAATTCATAGCGTCCGCTCACTGCTACTATCATTGGCTCGCTTTCAAACTTCTTGCCCAAGGTAACCTCAGCTACCTTTATCATTAATTCACGTGCCTCTTTACGCTTTTGATTGTATAGCTCACCTTTGTACACAAAGTCATTCTCAAATCCATTTGGGGTAACCACCGTTGGGATACGCTCCAGAAGAGAGTTGCACTCCTTTGCCGTAATATCACTAACAGTAGTAAAGGCATCGTAATGGTGGGCTGCCATCTTCTCGATAGAGTGTTTTGCCGTTACGCCAAATCGAGCCGCCATCTCATCACCATTATAGTGTTCAAGTGGGCCGTAGAGCGGTAGTCCATTACCTGCAATCGAACGACCAGTCACCGTTGCGTGAGTTGTAAATACAGTAGCAATTTTCAGTTGTCGACCCTTGATATATAATCCTCCAGAGCAGGTCATCCACTCGTGGAAGTGAGCCACGATACTATCAGAGCTGTCCGTGTTATATTTAGCGAACGACTCTATTGCCTTAGCCGCCACATAACCAAATACTACTGGCTCGACGTAGTCCCAACCTCCAGAAAGGCTATCTACACCAAAGTTCTCCCAAAGCTCGCCTAGTATTTTATCCTTGTTATTAAGAAATGGGGTATAGTCCACAAGAATTACTATTGGACTTCCCTCTACTCTCCATCTTCCGACACGAACTCTAATACCCTCACCAAAGGCAACCTTACGCCAAGCAGCATAGAGCGATTGATCTGGGATAAATTCTGGATTTGGAGTTTCACGAAGTAAGTCTGGACCAATGGTTATATAGTTGTCACCATACTCCTCCATAACTGTCTTAGCCTTCGTCCCTACAACTGTATGGATTCCTCCGACTTTGTTACAAACCTCCCACGAGGTTTCAAATAGAAATCGTCTGTTCATCTACTCTTAAAATATCATATTTTCAAATAGTTTATCCCCTAGGACGGGGCAAAATAAGCAATATTAAATGACAAAAACAAGATTTTTTAATTTTTATTTGCAAAATAAATTTTTAATGCTTATCTTTTCTGCAAATATTCTTTATAAATGCTTACTTAACCTATATAACGACAGTGAGTACAAAAAAATTCTCTTTTGCTGTAACTTTATTTTCTGTACTTTACGCTATCTAGCTGGTTGAAAATTCAATCAATTCAGTATATGAAAATAGAGTAGTAAATAGGTGAATTTTCTTGTCAAATCTAGCGTTCCACTCACCCCTACAACTCAATGTTTGACTCCTTTGCCAAGGGTTAAAACCTACTGCGGATATATAACCCCCCGGGTATTGACTTTACATAACCTAGTATCTCTAACTTTATAAGTGCAGATATAACCTCGCTCAAACTCTCATCAGAGACCTCAGATATCTCCTCAAGGGTCAATGGTTCGCTCTCGGGCAGGGATTCAAAGACTCTACGGATATATGGAAGTAATTTATCTATCACCTCCTTTTCAACCTGCGGAACCGAACGTCGAGTCCAACCAAGTTCGGTGGCAAGATCGCTAGAGTCTTGATAGAGTATTGCACGTGAGGTCTTTATCAATAAATTTGTGCCATAAGCATTAGTGTCGGAGCTTCTACCCGGCACTGCAAAGACAGCACGTGAATAGCTCGAAGCCATCGTAGCGGTACTAATTGAACCACTGCGATTGGGAGATTCAACAACTATTGTTGCTGAACTAATACCCGCAACGATCCTATTGCGACTCAAAAAACTATTACGTGCAATAGTTGTGCCGGGAGGCATATCAGATACTATTGCACCACCTTGGCGTATAATATTACGTGCAAGTTCGGTATGGGTCGAGGGGGCTATGTCGAGTACCCAACCCGGTAGTACGGCAACTGTTGGCACCCCACACTTTAGTGCCCAAAGGTGAGCCTGTTTGTCGATACCAAATGCCAGTCCGCTTACTATTACAATGTTGTGGTAATCCTCAGCGAGTTCACGTACAATAGTGCTAGCAACCTCTAAACCCTCGGAGCTAGCTTTACGAGTACCCACAATGCTTACTAATTTATAGTTATTAAGGTCAATGTCCCCGTATTGATACAGTACGTGAGGAGCGTCTATGCACTCATTGAGCAACGTCGGATAATCACAACTACCCCGTACCAGAACCTTAACGCCCTTAGTCTTGCATAGCTCAATAACCGAACGTGCCCTATCTACCGACACCCCACTACTAATAGAGGCGGCTATGGCAGGCTTCACCCCTCGTGAAACTAAATCAATCTTACTGCAAGAAAATATTGCGTCGGCTTGCTTAAATTCCTCGATTAGATTTGCTGCTCCTTTAGAGCCAACACCGTTGGTTAGGCTAAGAGCAATGTCATATAGTACACTTTCCATTGTGTGAAAATCAGTATTTTAGGGTTCTATTTACACAAAGTTAAGATTTATTATGTAACTTTTAGCCATAAATTTAATCTAAAGATAAATTAACAAAAATTATAGATTATGAAATTACAAAAATCAATCCTAGCGTTAACACTACTTCTAGCCGCAGTGACCGTAAAGGCACAATCTACAACTCCAATACCTTTTGTTGAGGTTAGTGGAGAGGCTTCCACCGAACTTGCACCTAACCAAATCGAAATTCTAATTACCCTGAGCGAGGAACCCTCAAAGGGAAAGTTCTCGATAGATTTCCAAGAGCAACAACTTGCAAGTATTCTAAAGAGTTCTAATATTGATGCAAAGAAGCATCTAACACTACGTTCGCAATCCTCTACTACACAAAAACGCAAAGATGCGTATCAGTATAAGAGCTATATGCTTACTCTATCGAATGTAGAGGAGCTAAGAGAGTTTTTCGATGAGGCTGCCCAAAGCAATATAACAGATGTACGCCTATACCGTGCCATAAACAACAGAACAGACGCAGTTAGAGATAGCCTGAGAGTTGAGGCTATAATCAAAGCAAAGGCTAAGGCAACGACTCTAGCCGATGCGCTTGGACAGAGCATTTCTTCTGCAATTCAAGTTACAGATTACTCAGGTGGTGGTGATGTATATAACTATGGTTCACAGCCAATGATGTTACGTTCATCAAAATCTATGGCAGATAGTGCAGAATCTATACCAACGGACTTAGAACTTGAACCAATTAAAATTAGCCAGAGCCTTACAGTTCGATTTAAGCTGGAGGAGGCTAACTAAAGGAGACCGTTGCAAG
>CAYJLU010000094.1:0-6572 GCA_964371395.1 uncultured Rikenellaceae bacterium
GGAGAGGCAATGAAAACGGTTTCGTAAGTGTTCATACTCTTTTGAAAATTTGTTAATTATAAATAATCCCCTATCGCATAGGGACGGCAAAGGTAATTATTTTTTATTCAATAACAAAATATTATAGTAGACTTTTTTTACATAAATTTTCTTTCTGCCTTGTAATCCTATTATGTGATAGAGAGGGTTGGTGGATTATAATTGATGCCATTGTGCGTTACATTTTTTTTTGAGCAAACTGCATAGAAATTGAAAGAATTATTTGATGAATTAGTGTATATAGTGTACCTTTGCGATAATTATGAGATTTTTAGTAACAAAGAGTACGGGGAGTTGGTACTCGATTTTAGATGCCCGTGACCATCGAGCAGAACTTCAAAGAGCAAGGCTTAGAGGCTCACTGCGACTTAGCGGTGCAAACTCTACTGCCCCAGTTGTAGTAGGTGATATTGTGGAGTGTGTGCAGAATACAGAAGGCGAGTGGGTTATAGACTCGGTTGAACAGCGAAAAAACTACCTAGTTAGAAAAGCTACGAACCTTTCTAGACAAAAGCATATTATAGCTTCAAATATCGACACACTATATGTTGTGATCTCGCTAATGAACCCTGCCACATCACTTGAGTTCATAGACAGAGTGCTAGTAGCGGCTGAAGCATTTTCAATTGAGGCAAAACTAGTAGTTAATAAAGTTGACATAGCCCCACCCAATGAGGACTTCTTAGAGATATATAAAAAGGCAGGTTATCAGATATTTCAAACATCTACACTGACCCTTGATGGTATCGATGAGCTAAGGGCTGATATTGGTACTAAGACAATACTGCTAACTGGTAATTCAGGAGTGGGTAAGTCCTCACTTTTAAATGCGGTAGACCCAACTCTTCAAGCTAAAACTGGTGAGATTTCTCTATACCATAAGAAGGGTAAGCATACAACAACATTTTCGGAGATATTTACGTTAGAGAGTGGAGCGTTACTTATTGACACTCCCGGAGTTAAGGGTTTTGGAATAGTGGATATTGATAGAGCAGAGTTGTATCATTACTTCAAGGAGTTAATGGCACATTCGGCTGGTTGTGGGTTTTACAATTGCACTCACACTCACGAACCTAATTGTGCGGTAAGAGATGCGGTAGAGAGTGGAGCGATAGCCCCTGAGAGGTACTTTAGCTACTGTAAGATGATGGAAGAGGATAATGATAATACAAAATATAGATAGAGAGAAGATGGTAAAGAAACTTTTAATATATACAATTACAACCCTAACACTACTAGGGTGTAGTGACCCTGAGCCAGACCCTGTGCAGTTGCCAATAGATCATACAGTTATTGTATATATGGCAGCAGATAATAACCTAAGTGGCAATGCTTTTAAGAACATTAATATGTTGGAGAGGGCATTTTCAGATATGTTAGGTGCAAGAATTTTAGTGTACTACGACCAAGTGAATGGAAAGAATCAAATCCTAGAGATAGCACGTGATGATGATTTTTATGAGATAACAAGCCCTATAATAGCCGAGTATCCCGATGATCATAATCCAATGCTAGCAGCAACACTCACTGAGGTTATAGCTGATTGTCGTGAGCTATCGCCTACTCAGAGGTATTCACTTGTTTTATGGTCACACGCTACTGGTTGGCTGCCACAGGGAATGCACCCTGCAACTGCACCTGAACAAAGTAGTGGTGGTGTGGATAGAACCTTTGGGAATATATATACTTACTCCGATCAGATGGAGATTTATGACCTAGCAAAGGCACTACCTTCGGATATACAGTTTGAGTACATTTACTTCGATGCTTGCCATATGGGTAGCATTGAGGTTGCGTATGAACTTAAAGATAAGGCAAAGTACTTTATAGCCTCTGCTGCCGAGGTGTTGGCAAATGGTTATCCATACGATGAGGGTATAGAGGCACTAATGAGGGCAAATGTGAGTGGCATAGCTGAGAATTTTTATAATCACTATAAAGGACAGACCAGTGAAGTGCTTCAAAGTGCAACGATTTCGGTTACCGATCTTAGTAAACTCAAAGTAGTAGGTGCGGAGTTAAAGAAGTTGCAAAGTGCAGTGGCACAACAACCTAGAGCCGAACAGCAGTTCGGTAGGAAGCTAGGCTCGTATGACTATCGTAATCTAATGTGGGACTTCGAGGATATGGTTATTCGTACCTATGGTGAGGCTAATAGTGAGGCATTACTTAGTGCACTCCACGATGCGGTGATCTACGAGGCGGCAACACCTATCCTATTTAAAGGAGATGTGTATGGCGAGATAGATGTCGATACACACTGTGGTCTTACCGTATATATACCTAGACTCACTCAACCTCAGACCCTAAAGATATACACTGAAAACTATCAGTGGGCTAAGGATACGCAGTTTTATAATAGAGCTTATTAAAGTGTTACGAGGGATTTATAAAAAAAAATACTATCTTTGACCGTTAAACGAGAAAAAAAGAATTTAAAAAATATATACAGATAATATAATGTCAATACTTCAATCAGTACTAAAAGTATTCTTCGGTAGTAAATCCGATAAGGATCGCAAAGAGATAGAGCCATACGTAAAATCAATATTAGATATATACCCTTCACTAGAGTCACTGAGCCACGATGAGCTTCGTGCTAGGGTGACTGTACTTCGTGCGCAGATTGCCGAGGCGATTGCACCGCTGGAGGCTGAAATTGAGCAGTGCTCGTTGAAGATGGAGAGTGTGGATATATCGATAGACGATAAAGAAAAGATCTCTACTCAAAAGGATAGACTGCTTAAGGAAGTAAATGAAAAGATCGAAGATGTACTCATCAATATACTACCAGAGGTATTTGCGATTGTTAAGGATACAGCTCGACGCTTTGCTCAGAATGACAGTCTAGAGGTTACAGCAACCGATACTGATAGAGATTTGGCGACTAAGCGTGACTTCGTAAATATTGAGGGAGATAAGGCAATCTACACTACTGAGTGGACAGCTGGAGGCAATGTCATAAAGTGGGATATGATTCACTACGATGTACAGCTATTCGGTGGTGTTGCTCTTCATAAGGGAAATGTTGCAGAGATGGCAACGGGTGAGGGTAAGACACTTGTGGCTACACTCCCAGTATTCCTTAATGCGCTATGTGGTAAGGGTGTGCATATTGTTACGGTCAATGACTACCTATCTAAGCGTGACTCGGAGTGGATGGGCCCACTCTACCAATTCCACGGCTTAACGGTAGATTGTATCGATAGACACCGTCCGGGTTCAGCAGAGCGTAGAGAGGCATATAAAGCAGATATTACATTTGGTACAAACAACGAGTTTGGTTTCGACTATCTACGTGATAATATGTCGACTTCGATCGACGATCTAGTTCAACGTCCTCACCACTTCGCTATTGTCGATGAGGTTGACTCTGTACTTATTGATGATGCCCGTACTCCACTTATAATCTCGGGTCCAGTGCCTAAGGGTGACGATCAACTCTTTGAGGAGTATAATCCAATGGTGGAGAACCTCTATAACCAGCAACGCACACTTTGTACGCAACTGCTTGCAGAGTCAAAGAAACTGATAGCAGCTGGCGATACAGAGAAGGGTGGTATATTACTGTACCGTGCGCACAAGGGCTTACCAAAGAGTAAACCTCTGATTAAGTTTCTATCGGAGGATGGTATGCGTACTCTGATGATGAAGACAGAGAATACCTTTATGCAGGATAACTCTAAGCGTATGCACGAGATTACCGATGATCTATTCTTTGTTATCTCTGAGAAACAAAACGCAGTGGAGCTCACAGATAAGGGACACGATATACTAGCTAGTAGAACCACGGATAAGAACTTCTTTGTGCTACCCGATATTGGAGAGGAGATAGCAATACTAGAGAAGTCAGATAAAAGCCCAGAGGAACGTGCAGAGATCAAGGATACACTCCTTGCCGACTATGCTGTTAAGAGCGAAAGGGTACATACTGTCAATCAGTTGCTCAAGGCTTACGCAATGTTCGAGAAGGATGTAGAGTATATCGTTGATGGTAAGATTAAGATTGTAGATGAGCAGACAGGTCGTGTACTTGATGGTCGTCGTTACTCAGACGGGCTGCACCAAGCTATCGAGGCTAAAGAGCACGTAAAGGTTGAGGCTGCTACACAAACATTTGCAACTGTTACTCTTCAGAACTACTTTAGAATGTACCACAAGCTAGCGGGTATGACAGGTACGGCTGAGACAGAAGCATCGGAGCTTTGGAATATCTATAAACTAGATGTGATAGTAATTCCTACCAATAGAGAGATCTCAAGGAAGGATCGTCAGGATATTATCTATAAGACCAAGCGTGAGAAGTATGCGGCGGTTATTGAGGAGGCTAAGAGAATGGTTGAGGAGGGTCGCCCAGTGCTTATTGGTACGACTTCGGTGGAGATCTCGGAACTCCTCAGCAAGATGTTAAAACTACGAGGTATTAAACACAACGTGCTTAATGCTAAACAGCACCAGAGCGAGGCAAATATTGTAGCCGAGGCTGGACGAGCAGGTCAGGTAACCATTGCTACGAATATGGCGGGTCGTGGTACTGATATTAAGTTGTCGGCTGAGGTTAAAGCAGCTGGTGGACTTGCAATTGTAGGTACTGAGCGTCACGAGAGTAGACGTGTAGATAGACAGCTACGTGGTCGTGCTGGTCGTCAGGGTGACCCTGGTAGTTCTCAGTTCTTCGTCTCGCTTGAGGATGACCTAATGCGTCTCTTTGGTTCAGAGCGTATCTCTCGACTAATGGATACTATGGGTATCAAAGAGGGTGAGAGTATTCAAGCGGGAATGATGACAAAGGCGATTGAGCGTGCGCAGAAGAAGGTTGAGGAGAATAACTTTGGTATGCGTAAGCGTCTGCTAGAGTATGATGATGTGATGAATTCACAACGTGAGGTTATCTACACCCGTCGTCGCAACGCACTTAGCGGCGAGAGAATAGATGTGGATCTAAACTTAATGATGTCGGAATTTGCGGGGCACTTTGTTGAAAATCAAAGAGGATCTAGCTATGAGGACTTCAAGTTAGAGTTCATCTCGCAAAGCTCAGTAGAGCCAGAACTAAGTGCGAAGGATTATAGTGATCTTACAGATACTGAACTCTCGGATAGGTTAGTACAATCTATGAGTATAGCTTTGAGTCGTAGGGGCGAGCACTTAGCTAAGGTTGCAATGCCTGTGCTCGAAAAGGTCTTTGAGGAGCAGGGCGAGCACTACGAAAATATAGTTATACCTATTACAGATGGTCGCAGAGGCTTCAATATTCCAGTTAATCTAAAGAAGGCAATCGAGACTAAGGGGCTAGAGATTATGCGTCAGTTCTCTCGTATTGTAATGCTACTTACAATCGATGATAAGTGGAAGGAGCATCTAAGAGAGATGGATGAACTTAAGCAGTCTGTACAAAATGCGTCATACGAGCAGAAGGATCCACTACTTATCTACAAGTTCGAGTCATTTAAATTATTTAAGGATATGGTATCTGATGTAAATGTTGATACTATTGCAACTCTACTTAAAGCATCTATTCCTGTGGCTCAACGTCAGCAGACACCTAAACAAGCTGCCCCAAGTGCACAAAAGCAGGTAGATGTAAATAAGATGCAGACCTCTAGGACGGAGGCGGCTATGAATGCAGGAGCAGGCGATAGACAGAGACCAGCTCCAGTGCAGGTGGAGAAAGCAACTGGTCGTAATGAGCCTTGCCCTTGTGGTAGTGGCAAGAAGTACAAGCAGTGCCACGGAAAGTAGTATAGTATTTCAATAGAGATAATTAGTAAATATAAGGTGGTTAGGGCTATGATGCCGTGACCACCTTTAACTTAAGATAGATTTCATAGAACTATGTCACAGTTGCTCGAAAATGTTGTCGGTGAGTTGTCAAAACTGCCGGGTGTGGGGAGGCGTACAGCACTTCGTCTAGCCTTAAATATACTTAGATGGGAGGTAGAAGAGGCAGATCAACTTGCAGGAGCGATATATCAATTTCGTCGTGATGTAAAACATTGCACACGGTGTAATAATATATCGGATAGTGATATATGTCCGATATGTCAGTCCAATCGTCGAGATAGAACCGTTGTGTGCATTGTTGAGCAGGTTGCCGACCTACTTTCAATCGAGAATACGGAGCAGTATGGTGGACTATACCACGTGCTAGGCGGTGTTATTTCCCCGATGAGTGGTATTACTCCCTCGGAGCTAAAGATTGATAGATTACTTGAGGTAATTGCCGAAAACGGTGTAAAGGAGGTAATCCTAGCTTTACCCTCAACTATCGAGGGTGAGACTACTCAATTTTATATTACACGTAAGCTAGAGGGTTGTGATGTCACCATCTCAACTATATCCAGAGGTATCGGTATCGGCGATGAGCTAGAGTATGCCGACCCGCTTAGTGTTGCTCACGCACTGAGTAATCGCCGAAATCTGTAATATGAGACCGTTGCAAGGCGGCGATATTTTAAAGATAACTCAAATGAGATCATTGCAAGGCGGCGATATTTTAAAGATAACTCCAATGACTCTTCAGTCACATACTT
>CAYJLU010000095.1:0-6387 GCA_964371395.1 uncultured Rikenellaceae bacterium
TTCTCCAAGTAACAACTAGTGCATCCCCACCAATTGTCGTACTACCTGTCTCCTCTAAATTTACACGAGTAGAGGCATCCTCTGAACCTGTTGACGCAAATAGAACAGTCGTCCCTGCGCCCGGAACAACCTCGTCGACTTCGTAAGGCGATTTCTCACACCCTACCGCCACCATTGCAACAAGTGCAATTGCAGCTAAAAAATTGAAAAATTTCTTCATTTCTTTTGTTTTTGGTTAGTTAAATTATTTATTAAAATATATTAAAATGACACTTCAATAAGAAGGGGCAAAGATATAAAAAATAATCATCTTACACAAAAACATTCAATTATAAGTAATTGAAGAAAAATCACAGTAAATTTTACTACCCCTTACGTTTGTATTTATCTATGAGTATAGTAATACTTTGGTGAAGGCTACCTATTTCGTCTTTAGTTTGCACCTCAACGGAGTATGGAATGCCACGCTCAACATAACGACGTAAGGAATTTTCGATCCGTAGAACAGGGCTTAAAAAGAAACCACTTACCATTAAATAAAAGATAATCAACAATAAAATACCAGCCGAAAGAGCGATTATACCTACCATTGATGCCCTATATGCGTTGCTTTCAACATCCTTTGCTGATAATAGGAGATTTTCCTCATTAACGATCATAAACTCCTTGATAGCATTGGTAAGCTCTGTGTATTTTGAGCTGTACTCCTCTATGAACCAAATCAAAGTAACCTCACCAGATACTATATCAATAGCCGCATTATACTTAGTTGCTGCTCTCTCAATTTTGGAGACAGATTGCATCGCTTGTGGAAACAAACTGAAAGTTTTCCTAATTTTGCTAACTGTACTATCAAATTTTGATCTTGTTACTCTCAATAACCCCCGATCCAAAATTGTTGAATCAGTAATACTGTGTAACAGTGACATATTCTGTATATCAACACCATCTAATAACTCCTTACTAAGCTCGATATTACCTCGTGACGATGCCAATAAGTCGGAAGTTGCTCGATTTAACCTTAACAATTCGCTCGAACTTATAACGCCCGAAAAAAATAACAAAATACCGATAATAAAGAAACCCAACTTTATCTTACGTCTTATCATTGCGGTAGAATATAAAAAAAATTCGTTAAAATGAAAGGTGCACTAATTTCCATAACTTTAAAAATTAGTGCACTTCTCTTAAGTATGATTATGATTTAATACTCACCCCAGCTCTTTATCTTAAGCTCCTCTGTCTTTGTACGGCAGAATGCTAAAATAAAGTCATTTGCTAGACGTGCATTAGTACACAGTGGTATATTAAAGTCAATAGCTGAACGACGAATTGTATAGTCATTGTTCAGTTCGTCTTTGGTGTGATTCTTAGGGATATTCACAACGAAGTCGATCTTACGCTCCTTGATATACTCTAGGATATTTGGTTCGCCGTTGCCTGCTTGGTCTGGCCAACTCAATACCGTCGAACTAACACCATTTTCTGCGAGGAACTCCGACGTACCACGAGTAGCATAGATCGTGAAGTTACACTTCTGAAGTTCACGTGCTGCCTCAAGGGTCTGAGTCTTAGATTTAACATCACCCGTACTTAGAAGTACTGTCTTCTCAGGAATACGGTAGCCCACCGATAGCATAGCCTTAACTATTGCCTCGTAGTAGTCCTCACCGATACACCCTACCTCGCCTGTCGATGCCATCTCAACCCCTAGAACAGGGTCAGCCTTCTGAAGGCGACTGAACGAGAATTGAGATGCCTTAATACCTACATAGTCGAGTTCAAATGCCGACTTCTGTGGTACATTTGGCTCAAGTCCTAGCATCACACGAGTTGCAATATCGATGAAGTTAACCTTTAGAACCTTGCTCACAAATGGGAATGAACGAGAGGCACGTAGGTTACACTCAATAACCTTGATGAAGTTATTTTTTGCGAGTAGCTGCATATTGAATGGTCCAGAGATATTAAGTTCACGTGCAATTTCACGTGCTATCTTCTTAATTCTACGAACTGTCTCAATGTATAGCTTCTGAGCTGGGAATACAAGTGTGGCATCACCTGAGTGAACACCTGCAAACTCAACGTGCTCAGAGATTGCGTATAGTAGTACCTCGCCATCCTTTGCGATTGCATCAATCTCAATCTCCTTTGCGTTCTCAATAAACTCAGTTACAACAACTGGGTGTTGCTTACTTACATTTGTTGCGAGTTGAAGGAAATGCTCTAGCTCTTCAGTGCTAGTCACTACATTCATCGCCGCGCCTGATAGTACGTACGAAGGACGAATAAGTAGTGGGAAGCCTACCTCATCTGCGAAGGTGTAGATCTCATCCATAGATGAAAGCTCCTTCCAGCGTGGTTGGTCAATTCCTAGTGAATCGAGCATCGAAGAGAACTTATGCCTATCCTCTGCTCTATCGATGTTCTCTGCCGATGTGCCAAGTATCTGAACATTATTATCGGCAAGGCGTGTAGCTAGGTTATTTGGAATCTGCCCACCCACCGATACGATTACTCCACGTGGAGCCTCAAGATCAGCGATGTCTAGCACTCGTTCTAGTGTCAACTCATCGAAGTATAGTCTATCGCACATATCATAGTCCGTAGATACTGTCTCTGGATTGTAGTTAATCATAATTGAGCGAAGACCCTGCTCTCTTACTGTATTGATAGCCGAAACTGAACACCAGTCGAACTCAACAGAGCTACCAATTCTATACGCTCCCGAACCTAGTACGATAACCGATTGATCGTCACAAGCGAAGTCAACGTCGTGTGCCGAGCCATTGTAACTTAGGTATAGGTAGTTAGTCTGGGCTGGATACTCAGCACCAAGAGTGTCAATCTGCTTAACATAAGGCACTACTCCTAATCCCTTACGCCACTCTCTAACCTTAGATATTGCACTCTCCATTGAGCTATCCTTAGCTCCTAGTACTGTACGTGCTATCTGGAAATCCGAAAAACCCTTCTGCTTTACCTCACGAAGAAGCGGAGTTGGAACTTCTTTAAGGTCTGAATACTCCTCCATATCCTTCTCAAGGTTAATTATACCTTGTAGTTTATGTAAGAACCACTTATCAATTTTGGTTAGTTCGTGAATTTTATCAACTGTATAGCCTTGCTTTAGTGCAGCGGCGATAATAAAGATACGCTTATCAGTAGGTTTGCTAAGTTCGGTGTCTAGATCCTCGATAACAAAGTCCTTATTTGCTACAAAGCCGTGCATACCCTGACCTATCATACGTAGTCCCTTCTGGATAGCCTCCTCGAAGTTTCTACCGATTGCCATAATCTCGCCTACACTCTTCATAGAGCTACCTAACTCTCGGCTAACTTCCTTAAACTTACCAAGATCCCAACGAGGGATCTTACATACGATATAGTCAAGTGCAGGCTCGAATGCTGCCGTTGTAGTCTTAGTTACTGTATTCTTTAGCTCGTGGAGACCATAGCCCATACCTAGCTTTGCTGCCACAAATGCAAGTGGATAACCCGTTGCCTTTGATGCAAGTGCTGAAGAGCGGCTAAGGCGTGCATTTACCTCGATTACTCTATAATCCTCGCTCTCTGGATCTAGTGCATACTGTACGTTACACTCTCCCACGATACCAATGTGACGAATAATGCGAATTGCAATCTCACGAAGTTTATGGTACTCATTATTGGTAAGGGTCTGCGATGGAGCAACAACGATAGACTCACCAGTGTGAATACCTAGTGGGTCAAAGTTCTCCATATTACAGATAGTAAGACAGTTGTCATACTTATCACGCACTACCTCATACTCAACCTCTTTCCATCCTTTGAGTGACTTCTCAACTAGAATCTGTGGTGAGTATGTAAATGCCTTGCTCGCCATTATGTCCATATCGGCATCGTTATCGCAGAAGCCTGAGCCTAGACCACCTAGGGTATAAGCCGCACGGATAATAACTGGATAGCCTAGCTCTGCTGCAACTCTCTTTGCATCCTCAACGGTTGTTACCGCCTCACTCTTAATTGTCTTAACGTCAATCTCGTCAAGCTTCTGAACAAATAGGTCACGGTCTTCGGTATCCATAATAGCTTGAACTGGAGTACCTAAAACCTTGATATTATACTTCTCTAGTATACCGCTACGATATAGTGACACACCACAGTTTAGTGCGGTCTGGCCACCAAATGCTAGTAGAATTCCATCTGGACGCTCCTTCTCAATTACCCTCTCCACAAAGTCTGGAGTTACAGGAAGGAAATAGACCTTATCGGCAATACCCTCTGATGTCTGTACAGTTGCAATATTTGGGTTGATAAGCACTGTGTAGATACCCTCCTCTTTGAGTGCCTTGAGTGCCTGAGAACCTGAGTAGTCAAACTCACCTGCCTCACCAATCTTTAGTGCACCACTACCTAGTAGTAGTACCTTATTTACTTTATCTTGCATTGTCTCTTTAGTTTTTACTTTTTTGCCTTAATTACAACTACTTCTTATACTTCTTTACCTCGTCGATAAACTTATCGAATAGGTATTCAGTATCAACTGGGCCACTTGTCGCCTCTGGGTGGAACTGCACCGAGAAGAATGGACCACTCTTATGGCGAATACCCTCTAGAGTATCGTCATTAAGGTTCTTAAAGAATGGTTCCCAATCGCTACCTAAGTTTGCAGGATCGATAGCATAGCCGTGGTTCTGAGATGTGATACAAGCATTGTTAGTACCGCATTCGATAGCTGGCTGGTTGTGCGAACGGTGACCATACTTCATCTTATATGTAGTAGCACCTGCTGCACGAGCAAGTAGTTGGTTACCTAGACAGATACCAAAGATAGGCTTACCCTTTGCTATTCCTCGCTTAACATTCTCAACTACTGTATCTAGGAGTGCTGGGTCTCCGGGGCCATTCGATAGCATTACACCATCATAGTCCATCTGCGAGAAATCACAGTCCCAAGGAACTCTAACCACTGTTACACCACGCTTAAGTAGGCAACGAATGATATTATACTTAGCACCACAGTCAACCATAACGATCTTTAGGTCGCCATCGCCATACTCCGTTACCTCACTACACGAAACCTCTGCCACTAAATTTCTAGTGTTGTGGTCCTCGAATGCAGCTGGCTCATCCGTGCCATCTACTATAATCTTACCTAGCATAACACCGTGCTCACGAATAGTCTTTGTGATCTGACGAGTATCTACCCCAAAGATTGCTGGAATATTTTCGCTCTGAAGCCATTGAGCAAGTGTCTGCTCACTGTGCCAGTGTTGCGGATTGAAGGCATAGTCACTAACCACAAGACCCTTTACGTGGATCTTGTCGCTCTCAAAATTAAGTGGTAGTCCCCACTCGCTCTCATCCTTTACTGGTACTCCATAGTTACCAATCAGGGGGAAAGTAGTTACTAGAATTTGGCCACAATACGATGGGTCGGTGAGGCTCTCAGGATAGCCAGTCATTGCTGTTGAGAAGACAACTTCGCCTGAAATTGAGCGAGGTGCACCAAAAGAATAGCCCTCATAGCTCGAACCATCTTCGAGAACAAGGCGCGCAGGTGTTGATGTAATCATTATTAGTCTTTAGGTTTTTTAGTAAAAAAGATTCATTACTAAAATGCAAAGGTAAAAATATTTTTCATAATTTTGCCCCTATGATAACGAATAATGAGATAAAATTTCTTCGAACACTCCATTCAAAGCGTGGAAGGGAGACTGCAATGCTATTTATTGCCGAGGGCGAAAAGCTAGTAAATGAACTTCTAGAGCTGTTTTCTGTTGATAGTATATACAGAGTGGGAGATAACTGTAACGAGGTGCAGATGCAGAAAATTTCGCAACTAAAAACACCAACTGAGGTGCTAGCTACCTTTAAAATCCCACAACTCCATAGTTCAAACAGTTACAATCACGACGGAAGGGTCATAGTACTAGACTCTGTGCAGGATCCGGGCAATATCGGTACGATACTTAGAACTGCTGATTGGTTTGGAGTGAAGCTAGTGGTGTGTTCAAACGATTGTGCGGATACCTATGCCTCGAAAGTTGTTCAGGCAACGATGGGATCAATTGGTAGAGTTAAAGTTGTACGCACTGATATAGCTAAGTGGATAGAGCACAGAAAGAGTGTATTTCCAAATTCAACTTATGGCACATTTCTAGAGAATAGTGCGAGTCTACGCTCGACTACATTTCATAACCAAGCTACAATAGTTATGGGTAATGAGGGGAGGGGAATATCAGATGAGGTGGAGCAACTAATTGATCATCGCATCCACATACCTTATGGCAATGGGGGTGGAGGAGAATCACTAAACGTTGCGATTGCCACTGCCGTGGTACTTAGTTCGTTGTAATTTACTAGCGAAATTATTATTTATAGATGTACTAAAAATTTGCGCTA
>CAYJLU010000096.1:0-6314 GCA_964371395.1 uncultured Rikenellaceae bacterium
GAAAATTTAATGATTATTGGTGTAAAATAGATCTAAGAATCTAAAAATTATATACTTATATGTATTGTATGTTGGTTTTGATTTTTAAATCTACAAAGTCATCATTGAAAAATTAATAAAAACTTCCGTTAATCGTAACTCTTTCTCTTGATAATTACAAAAAATGTACATATCTTTGATTTGTTATCTGTAAATAAATTTAAAAAATATAGAACAATGAAAAAACACAACTTCTCGGCTGGTCCGTGTATACTACCACGTGTAGCAATTGAAAATGCAGCAAATGCTGTACTTGATCTTAATGGTATAGGTCTATCACTTATCGAAATTTCTCACCGTACTAAAGACTTTGAGGATGTAATCGAAGAGGCGACCTCACTACTTAAAGAACTACTTAACATTCCTGATACATACAAAGTATTATGGCTTGGTGGTGGTGCCTCTACACAGTTTTGTATGGTGCCATTCAACTTGCTTGAGAAAAAAGCAGGATATATCAACACTGGTGTTTGGGCTAAAAAAGCTCAAAAAGAAGCTAAATTATTCGGTGAAGTAGTTGAGGTTGCATCATCAGAGGATAAGAACAATACATATATTCCAAAGGGTTACGAAATTCCTACGGATCTTGACTACCTACACATCACCACTAACAATACAATCTTTGGTACGGAATATCGTGGAGATATTGATTGTCCAGTGCCACTAGTAGCGGATATGAGTTCGGATATTCTAAGCCGTCCAGTAGATATATCGAAGTATGCACTTATTTATGGTGGTGCACAGAAGAATATGGGTCCTGCTGGTGTAACTTTTGTTATTGTAAGAGAGGATATGTTAGGTAAGGTTTCGCGCCAAATCCCATCTATGCTAGACTACCGCACACACATATCGAACGACTCTATGTTCAATACACCTCCTGTATTCCCAATATATGTAGTACGTGAGACACTTAAGTGGTTGAAATCAATTGGTGGTATACCTGCGATCCAAAAGATTAACGAAGAGAAAGCAGCTTTACTATATGCTGAAATCGAGCGTAATAGCGCATTCGCATCACCAGTAGCCGTAGAGGATAGATCACTTATGAACATACCGTTTGTATATAGCCAGAAGCATAAAGATCTAGAGCCATCAAAGTTCCTAGAGTTTGCTAAGGAGCGTGGTATGGTTGGTCTTAAGGGTCACCGTCTAGTAGGAGGCTTTAGAGCATCTACCTATAACGCAATGCCGATTGAGAGTGTACAAGCACTTGTAGATTGTATGAAAGAATTTGAAGCTTCACTTTAATATATTTTAAGAAACGATGAATAAGATACTTGTTGCAACAGAAAAGCCATTTGCAAAGGCTGCAGTTGACGGGATTATCGAGGCGGCTAAGGAGGCTTCAATCGAGGTAGTTCTACTTGAGAACTATACCTCTGTTGAGGAGCTTAAGGTAGCGGTTAAGGATGTAGATGCAATGATTGTTCGTTCGGATAAGGTTACAGCAGAAGTTGTAGCAGCAGCCGAGAACTTAAAGATTGTAGTTAGGGCAGGTGCAGGTTTTGATAACCTTGATCTAGACGCTCTTTCGGCTAGAAAGATTGTAGCTATGAATACCCCGGGTCAGAACTCTAATGCTGTTGCAGAGCTAGTAATAGCTATGATGATATTTATGGCAAGGGCACAATTCTCAGGTGCATCAGGAACCGAAATTGCTGGCAAGACACTAGGTGTTCACGCCTATGGCAATATTGGTAGACTCGTAGGTAAGGCAGGTAAGGCTTTGGGTATGAATGTAATTGCGTTCGATCCATTTGTAGCCGATAAGTCGATCTATGCTACTGATGGTGTGAGTGAGGTAGGTTCAATCGAGGAGCTATACTCTAAGTCTGACTACCTTTCATTACACATTCCAGCTACGGCAGAGACTAAAGGTTCAATTGGTTACTCTCTAGCTATGTCAATGCCTAAGGGCGCAACCATCGTAAATACCGCACGTAAGGAGGTTATCGATGAAGAGGGTCTTATCAAGGCAATGGAAGAGCGTACCGACTTAAAGTATATAAGTGATATTGCTCCTGGTAATATGTCAGGTTTCGAGGCTATGGGTAGAAGATTCTTCTCTACACCTAAGAAGATGGGTGCTCAGACAGCTGAGGCAAACATCAATGCTGGTATTGCGGCAGCTCGCCAAATAGCAGCGTTCCTAAATGATGGCATAACAAAATTTCAAGTTAACAAATTCTAGATAACACCCTATAAATCAATGAAAATTAAACCATTTAAAGGCATTAGACCTCCAAAGGCTATTGCACACGAGGTAGCATCACGTCCGTATGACGTTCTAAACTCTGTTGAGGCTAAGGCTGAGGCAGGTGAAAAGTCGCTACTATATATCATTAAACCTGAAATTTCATTCACCCCTATTGCGGCGGATGAGCATACTCAAGAGGTTTATGATAAGGCAGTTGAAAACTTCAAGAATTGGAAGGAGAAGGGCTGGTTAGTTCAGGATGAGCAGGAGCAGTACTACGTGTATGCACAGACTATGGATGGTCGCACTCAATATGGTCTAGTTGTTGCGTGTCACGCTGATGACTATATGAATGGAGACATTAAGAAACACGAGTTGACTCGCCGTGATAAGGAAGAGGATAGAATGATTCACGTGCGTATCCAAAATGCGAATGTTGAGCCTGTATTCTTCTCGTATAATGCAAATGAAAGAATTGACGCTATTGTATCTGAGGTTGCAAAATCTACTCCAGAGTATGACTTTGTAGCAGAGGATGGATTTGGTCATACATTCTGGGTAGTTCCTTCTGATAAGAACGACGAGATTACTTCGATCTTTGCAGAGATTCCTGCGCTTTACGTTGCAGATGGTCACCACCGTACAGCAGCAGCAGCACTTGTAGCTGGCGAGAAGAAGGCAAATAACCCAGCTCACACAGGTGATGAAGAGTATAACTACTTCCTATCAGTTGTATTCCCAGATAACCAACTGAAGATTATTGACTATAACCGTGTAGTTAAGGATCTTAATGGACTTAGCAAAGAGGAGTTGATTGCAAAACTAGAGCAAGATTTCGTAGTAGAGGCAAAGGGTGCAGATATCTATACTCCAACGGCACTACATAACTTTGCTATGTACATTGATGGTCAGTGGTATTCGCTAACAGCTAAAGAGGGTAGATATGACGATAACGATCCAATCGGAGTACTTGACGTTACTATTCTGTCGAATCTAGTGCTTGATAATATTCTTGGCATCAAGGATTTACGTTCAGATAAGAGAGTTGACTTCGTAGGTGGTATCAGAGGTCTAGGTGAGCTTAAGCGTAGAGTTGATAGCGGTGAGATGGCAGTAGCCTTTGCGCTATATGCTGTTTCTATGAAACAGCTTATCGATATTGCCGATTCAGGTAATATTATGCCGCCAAAGACAACTTGGTTTGAGCCTAAACTACGTAGTGGACTTGTTATCCACTCACTAGATTAGAGTATTCCTAATTTATAGCAAACAAACTAAATATATAAGATGGCAAAGATAAAAGGTGCAATAGAAGTAGATGTGGAGAACTGCAAAGGTTGTGGTGTCTGCGTGTCGATATGCCCTGTAAAGGTCATAGAACTCGGTCCGAATGTAAACGGAAAGGGTTATAACTATGTCGTAATGGCAAATGAAGATGGATGTATAGGTTGTGCGGGCTGTGCAATGATATGTCCAGATAGTGTAATTGAGGTCTATAAGCAACGATTTGAATAAAGCAATGGAAGATATTAAACTACTCAAAGGAAATGAAGTTGTAGCCATAGCGGCTATACGTTGCGGATGTGACGGATACTTCGGATATCCCATTACCCCACAGAGTGAGGTGATGGAGACACTTATGGATCTAAAACCGTGGGAAACAACAGGAATGGTTGTTCTTCAGGCGGAGAGCGAAACCTCGTCAATCAATATGGTTTATGGGGGAGCAGCTGCCGGTAAGATGGTAATGACTAGTTCGTCAAGCCCGGGTCTATCGCTGATGTGCGAAGGGTTAAGCTACCTAGCAGGTGCAGAGCTTCCTTGTCTTATCGTCAATGTAGCAAGAGGTGGTCCGGGACTTGGTTCTATCCAAGCATCTCAGGCAGACTACTTCCAGCTTGTTAAGGGCGGTGGTCACGGTGACTATAAACTTATAGTACTTGCTCCAAATTCGGTGCAGGAGATGAATGACTTTGCAGAGCTTGGTTTCGATCTAGCATTTAAGTACCTTATCCCATCGGTTATCCTTACAGATGGTATTATAGGTCAGATGATGGAGAAGGTGAAGTTATCGCCAATTCGTCCCCGTAGAACCGAACAAGAGCTTGCAGAGCAGTGTCCTTGGGCAACAGACGGTAGAAAGGCTAGTAGAGGTAAGGCAAACCTTGCCAATTCACTATTCTTAGATTCGGCTGACCTCGAAGCTCATAACCATCACCTTCAAGCAAAGTATCGTGAGATCGAAAAGAACGAAGTACGATACGAGGCAATAGAGATTGAGGATGCAGAGTACGTAATGGTAGCATATGGTACAAGCTCTAGAATTTGTATGAAGGTTGTAGACGATATGCGTGCTGCAGGTCATAAAGTTGGTCTTATTCGCCCTATCACCCTATTCCCATTCCCAACTGAGATTATCGCCAAGACGGCAGAGCATTGCAAAGCGATACTTAGTGTAGAGATGAGTGCGGGTCAGATGGTCGAGGATGTTCGCCTAGCTGTTGATAGTAGATGTCGAGTTGAGCACTTCGGTAGATATGGTGGTGTGGTTCACTCACCAGCTGAGGTTCAAGAGGCTCTCGAAAAATTAATGTAATACCCTGTAATATAAGATGGAAGTACAAAGAGTAAGCGAGAACATAGCCTATAAGAAACCTCGCCTTATAACAGATAAAGTAATGCACTACTGTCCGGGTTGCTCGCACGGTACTGTGCATAAGATTGTAGCCGAGCTTATCGATGAGATGGGTCTAGAGGATAACACTGTGGCAGTTTCGCCAGTTGGTTGTTCGGTACTAGCGTATAACTATATCGATGTGGACTGGGTACAGGCTGCTCACGGTAGAGCACCAGCAATTGCCACTGCACTTAAACGACTAATGCCAGATAGACTTGTTATTACCTATCAAGGGGATGGTGACCTAGCTGCTATTGGTACGGCGGAGACTATTCACTCGTTAGTTCGTGGCGAAAATATCGTTATTATTTTTATTAATAATGCTATCTACGGTATGACAGGAGGGCAGATGGCTCCAACGACACTACTTGGTCAGAGAACAGCGACAACTCCTCACGGACGTGATGCAAGCCGCAACGGTTTCCCGTATAAAATGGCAGAGATCGCTAAGATGATGCCGGGAGTAAGCTACGTGACCCGTCAGAGTGTAGACAAGCCAGCATCTATCCGCAACACTAAGAAGGCACTTAAAAAGGCATTTGAAAATTCGGTGAACTGTAAAGGTACATCGTTTATCGAGGTAGTGGCTACTTGTAGCAGTGGATGGAAACTATCACCAGTGGCATCGAATAGCTGGATGCGTGATAATATGTTCCCTGAGTATCCTCTAGGCGACCTGTTGGACCGTTCAAAAGAGTAATCACACCCTAATTTAAAGTTAAAGACAATGAAAGAAGAGATATTAATTGCAGGATTTGGTGGCCAAGGTGTGCTATCAATGGGCAAGATTCTAGCCTACTCAAGTGTTATGCAGGGAGATGAGGTTACTTGGATGCCGTCCTATGGTCCAGAGATGCGTGGTGGAACAGCTAACGTTTCGGTAATACTCAGTAGCGATAGGATTAGTTCACCAGTGATTCAAGAGTTCGATACAGTTATTGCACTAAACCAGCAATCGTTAGATAAGTTTGAGAGTAGTGTAAAACCCGGAGGTATCTTACTCTATGATCCAAATGGTATTACTAAACCGCCAAAGCGTACCGATATTGAGATTCATACTGTGGAGGCTACCTCTCAAGCAGGCGTGATGGGCAATGCAAAGGTATTTAATATGATAGTTCTAGGAGCGTTCTTAAAGTTGAAACCAGTTGTAACAGTAGAGAATGTTATCGAGGGGCTTAAGAAATCACTACCTGAGCGTGCGCACGCACTAATACCAGCTAATCAAGAGGCAATTTCGGTTGGGATGTCAATTGTAAAGTAGTTATATTTCGATAGTATTTACGTCGAGATTAACCGTAAAAATTTAGTGTCAAGGGAATATTATCTCTTGACACTTTTTTTTGTGGCGGCAGAGGAGGCGAGAGAGGACGAGTATATATATCCAGATGGAGACCGTTG
>CAYJLU010000097.1:0-6024 GCA_964371395.1 uncultured Rikenellaceae bacterium
TAGAGCCATCTTCAAAATCTCATCCACCTATCAACGCTCTCAATAGCGGAGCAAATGCAAGGCGGCGATATTTTAAAGATAACTCCAATGACTCTTCAGTCACATACTTTAAGTATGCTCCTTTCAGAGCCCTTAGAGCCATCTTCAAAATATCAACGCTCTTCATAGCGGAGCAAAACATAAGTTTTGCAATGGTCTCATAGTAGTAATCTAAAACATAATAATTCAAATAACAATAGATGAAAACAACAAGATTTTTACTTCCAATTCTACTGCTTATGTTTATAAGCTCGTGTGGAGAGGCTCCTCAGCAACCTAAACCAGCCCCATTTAAGACGATGGTTGTGGCTCAAAGTAGTCCAGAGGTTAGCAAAAGCTATCCATCTGTTAATAGAGGGCAACAATCTGTTGAGGTACGCCCTCAGGTTGGTGGCGTGATCACTAAAATTTTAGTTGACGAAGGGCAAATGGTTAAGCAAGGCCAGGTAATGTTCATCATTGACCAAGTGCCATACCGTGCAGCACTGAACGTTGCAAAGGCTAATGTAAAGAGTGCCGAGGCGCAAGTATCAACAGCACAACTTGTTCTCGATAGCAAAAAAGAGCTATTCCAAGAGAATGTGGTGTCGGAGTATGACCTGCTGACGGCTAGAAACTCACTACTTGCAGCAGAATCTGCACTCGCACTTGCCAAAGCAAACCAAACAAATGCCCAGAACAATCTGAACTATACCGAGGTCAAGAGCCCTGTGAATGGAACAACTAGTATGATTCCTTACCGTGTAGGTGCGCTGGTAAGCTCCTCAATGGTAGAACCTCTAGTGAAAGTATCGGATGATAAGAAGATGCACGCATACTTCTCGCTTGCTGAATCTGACCTGCTGTCTCTAATGAAAAAGGACTCAACTTACAATAATATAATCGAGAACTTTGGTGAAGTTTCCCTGATACTAAGTGATGGTTCAACATACCAACTAAAGGGTACCATTGACGCGATTAGTGGTACAATTGATGATGCCACTACCTCAGTTAGAGTTCGTGCAGTCTTTGATAATCCAAAGGGTATTTTGCGAGACGGAGGTAATGGTCGTATAGTTATCTCTACTATTATGCCAGAGTCGGTGGTAATTCCTGCAAAGTCAACATTCGAGGTGCAGAATAAGAAATTTGTGTATAGAGTCGTAAACGGTGTGGCGAAGAGCCAAGAAATTATAGTCTATCCGGGAGCAGGTGATGGAGTTTCGTATATAGTCGAGAGTGGACTTACAGTGGGAGATACAATTATTTCAGAGGGTGCTGGACTTATCAGACCGGGACAACCTGTAACAATTGCAAAGTAAAATAATCGAAAACCAAACTTATACCACTTTTTTAAAGGATGAACGTTAAGAGATTTATTGATAAACCTATCCTATCGATGGTAATTTCGATAGCGATACTCATAGTTGGATTAATAGGGTTACTCCAACTGCCAATGGAGCAATTTCCAGAGATTGCCCCACCAACAATTAGGGTTAGTGCCTCATATACGGGTGCTAATGCTAGTACTGTACAGAACAGTGTGATTGCTCCACTTGAGGAGGCGATTAACGGTGTGGAGAATATGACATATATGACCTCATCGGCGACAAATAATGGCTCGGCAACCATCACAGTGTACTTTAAACAGGGCACTGATCCAGATATGGCAACAGTCAATGTACAGAACCGTGTGACAGTTGCTCAAGGGTTACTGCCAGCCGAGGTTACCCGTTCGGGTATTTCGGTTAAGAAGTCGCAATCTTCAAATCTTAAGATTCTTGCGCTATATAGCCCAGATGGACGATATGATAGAAACTTCTTGGACAATTACTTTAAGATTAACATTGAGCCGCAAATCTCCCGTATAGCAGGAGTTGGTGATGTAAATATACTAGGAGGTACCTATGCCCTTCGTATATGGTTGGATCCAGTGAAGATGGCAAATAATGGGTTAGTGCCATCCGATATTTCAGTAGTGCTAGCCGAACAGAACCTTGAGGCACCAACAGGAATTATTGGTGCAAATTCATATAGCACCTTTCAGTATGCGCTGAAGTATCGAGGTAGATTGGATCAAGAGGTTGACTATGAGAATATA
The DNA here is from genome assembly GCA_964371395.1 of uncultured Rikenellaceae bacterium. GTDB lineage: Bacteria > Bacteroidota > Bacteroidia > Bacteroidales > Rikenellaceae > Mucinivorans. The sequence continues at coordinate 2,120 of CAYJLU010000097.1, forward strand.
GTGATTAAGGCGCAACCATCAGGCGAGATTCTACGCCTAGGTGATGTTGCAACCATTGAACTAGGCTCTATATCTTATGACTTTATTGGAGAGGTAGATGGTCAACCCGGTTCAGTTGCTATTATTGCTCAGACAACTGGCTCTAATGCTAATGAAATTATCGTAAAGATCGATGAGTTAGTAGCCGAAATATCGGAACAGCTGCCAGAGGGAATGGAAATTAAGGATATTATGAGTATTAAAGACTTCCTTGATGCCTCAATCTCGAACGTTATCTCTACGCTTCTTGAGGCTATATTACTTGTGATACTTGTGGTGTATATCTTCCTACAAAGTTTCAAGTCCACAATTATTCCAACCATTGCTATTATAGTGTCGCTAGTGGGTACCTTTGCCTTTATATATCTAATAGGCTTTACCCTTAATATGCTTACGCTATTTGCGCTGGTGCTTGTAATTGGTACTGTTGTGGATGATGCCATAGTGGTAGTCGAGGCGGTGCAGGCAAAGTTTGATAGTGGATATAAATCAAACTACTTAGCCTCAATATCAGCAATGAAGGGCATTAGCTCTGCACTGGTTACAACCTCTATTGTATTTATGGCAGTATTTATCCCCGTGAGCTTCACTAGTGGAACTTCGGGAACGTTCTATACACAGTTTGGACTCACAATGGCAATAGCTGTGGCAATATCTACTGTTAATGCACTTACGCTAAGTCCCGCACTATGTGCACTGATTATGACTCCGCACGATGTGGTGAAAGATGGCGAAAAGTTGAGCTTTAGCTCTAAATTCCATATTGCGTTTGAACGCTCATTTAACTCTATAATACGAAAGTATAAGGGAATAACTATGTTCTTCTTGAAGCGTCAATGGTTGTCTATTATTCTGTTGATAGTTGCCTTGGGATCGCTTGCTTACCTTGCGTTTACAACCAAGAGTGCTCTTGTACCTGAGGAGGATCAAGGGACTGTATTTGTGAATGTTGCAACAGCTCCGGGTAGTTCACTCAAAGAGTCAGAGTATGTAATGGATCAAGTAGATAGCATCGTGAATCAAATTCCAGACCTATTGACCTATTCCAAAATTATTGGATTTAGCTTTATGGGTGGTCAGGGTGCTACGAACGGTATGTTTATTATCCGTCTAAATGATTGGTCAGAGCGTCCAGAAGAGCACCAGAGTGCACAGGCGATCTCTGGGATGTTAAATGCAAAACTCTCACAGATTAAAGGTGCTTCGAGTATTAGTTTCACACCTCCGATGATTGCGGGGTATGGTACAAGTAGTGGTTTTGAGGTCTATATTCAGGATAGAAAGGGAGGTAGCATAGATGAACTATACGGCATTACAATGCAGTTTATCTCAGAGATTAGCAAACGCCCTGAGGTTAGCCGTGCATTCACACCGTTCAATAACAGATATCCACAGTATATGGTGGAGGTAGATGCTGCCGCTGCAAAGCGCAATGGAGTCTCACCAGCAGATGTGTTGAGTACAGTGGCAGGGTATGTTGGTGGTAGCTATGTCTCGAATATGAATAAGTTCTCGAAGCTATATAGGGTAATGGTGCAGGCATCGCCAGAGGACTATGCCTCTCTGGAATCGCTCGATAAGATATTTGTGCGTACAGCATCCGGAGAGATGTCACCTGTTAAGAACTATATTACCTTGACTAAGGTGTATGGTTCAGAGAGCCTTACTCGCTTCAATATGTTCCCATCTATATCAATTAGTGGTAATCCAGCTGATGGTTATAGCTCGGGCCAGGTAATTGCAGCTATTGAGGAGGTTGCAGCTCAGGTTCTTCCGACGGGATATGGTTATGAGTTTGGTGGTATGACACGTGAGGAATCCGAAACAGGTAGTACTACAACTATAATATTTATTATCTGTATTATATTTGTGTATCTGATTCTTTGTGCACTGTATGAGAGTATATTTATACCACTAGCAGTAATCTTCTCAGTGCCATTTGGACTAGTAGGTAGCTTCCTATTTGCTAAGATGTTCGGACTCGCAAATGATATATATATGCAGACAGGTCTAATTATGCTTATTGGTCTGCTTGCCAAGACAGCGATTCTACTTACGGAGTTTGCATCGGAGAAACGTAAGGCTGGTATGCCTATTATGCAGGCGGCAATAAGTGCTGCTGGTGCACGTCTTCGCCCAATTCTTATGACTTCGCTAACGATGATATTCGGTATGCTTCCACTTGTATTTGCCAGTGGGGTAGGCGCAAATGGTAATATATCGCTGGGTGTAGGTATTGTTGGAGGTATGATAGTAGGTACAGTCGCACTTGTATTGTTCGTACCAGTATTCTTTGTGATGATGCAGAGACTGCAAGAGAAACTAATGCCTGAGCGTAAGTTAGAGGAGTTCGATGAAAATGAAATTAATAATGAGCAGTAAAAATATGAACAGAAGTAATATAATAGTACCATTTGCACTATTGGGGTTAGTCTTTACCCTTAGTAGTTGTGGAGGTTATAAGCAGTTTAAAGGTGTAGAGCCAACTGTGCCCATAGATTCGCTCTATCGATATGTAGAATCAACATCTGACACCTCGACTATTGCATCGCTTGGTTGGAGAGAGTTATTTGAGGATGAACATCTGCAAAATCTCATAGAGACGGGTTTGGAACTAAATAGTGATTTAAATATCGCAAGTTCAAAGGTCCGAGAGTCTGAAATTCTACTACGCAAAGCAGGGCTGGCTTACCTACCATCCCTCTCACTCACTCCGCAGGCTACTAGTAGCTATGGGCTTGAACAGACTTCCCACGTCTATACTCTTGGTGCATCAGCACAGTGGGAGATAGATATTTTCGGGAAGCTAACCGCTGCAAAGCGTCAAAGTAAGGCTATGTTCGAGCAGAGTGTTGCATATCAGCAAGCTGTTCAGACTCAAATTATCGCAACTATTGCTAGTAATTACTATACGCTATTAATGCTAGATGCTCAACGTGAGGTTACTGTTGAATCGGTGGAGAATTGGCAGGAGACCCTAAGGGTAATGAATGCGCTGAAGCGTGCTGGTGGAACTAACGAAGCTGCTATTGCACAAACAGAAGCTAATGCGGCGACGGTCGAAAGATCGCTTATCGAGCTAGATATTCAAATCGAGGTGATCGAAAATTCGTTGTGTGCCCTTGTTGGTGTCACGCCTAGAGCAATCGAGCGTGGTGAACTTGATAAGCAGGACTTTCCACAGGATTTCTCTATTGGTCTGCCTATTGAGCTGTTGAGTAACCGCCCCGATGTTAAGAGTGCAGAGTATGCCCTTGCATCTGCTTTCTATGCAACGCAAACAGCTCGTGCTGCCTACTACCCCTCTATTACACTTGGAGGAACAGCAGGATGGACTAACACTGCGGCTGGCATCATCTTTAATCCTATGCAATTTATTGCCACTGCAACTGCTTCATTAGTACAGCCATTATTTAATAAGGGAGCCATACGTGCTAATGTAGAGGTTTCTAAGGAGCGTCAAAAGCAAGCGGAGTTATCATTCAACCAAACATTGCTTGATGCAGGTGTAGAGGTTAATAATGCGTTGTCTCAGTGGCAAGGAGCTATTTCACAGATTGAGATTGCAGAGCGTGGTGTTGAGGCTGCCTCAAGGGCAGTGAGTAGCACCGAACTATTAATGCAACACTCCTCGGTGAACTACCTAGAGGTGATAACGGCAAAGAACTCGAAGCTATCGGCTGAATTAGCTCTAATATCGGTTAAAGGCTCCGAAATTTCTAGTATAATATCTCTATACCGTTCACTTGGTGGAGGTGTGAGATAGGTGACTCAAAGAGCTTATGGAAAGCTCTGATATAATATAGGCGAGGGAACAGTACTTTTATCTCAGGTACCGTTCCCTCGCCTCACTATTGTAGAATGAG
>CAYJLU010000098.1:0-5934 GCA_964371395.1 uncultured Rikenellaceae bacterium
TGGTCACCGTCGAAGTCGGCGTTGAATGCCGTACAAGCTAGTGGATGGAGTTGGATAGCCTTACCCTCGATTAGTCTTGGTTGGAATGCCTGAATACCCAAACGGTGAAGAGTAGGAGCACGGTTAAGAAGTACTGGGTGACCCTTGATTACATTCTCTAGAATATCCCATACAACTGCATCCTTTCTATCGATGATCTTCTTTGCCGACTTAACTGTCTTAACGACACCTCTCTCTATAAGTTTTCTTACGATAAATGGCTTATATAGCTCCGCTGCCATATCCTTAGGAATACCACACTCGTGCATCTTAAGCTCTGGACCAACGACAATTACCGAACGTGCCGAATAATCCACACGCTTACCAAGTAAGTTCTGACGGAAACGTCCCTGCTTACCCTTTAGTGAGTCTGATAGTGATTTAAGTGCACGATTACTTTCACTCTTTACCGCATTGCTCTTTCGTGAGTTATCAAGTAGTGAGTCTACTGACTCTTGAAGCATACGCTTTTCGTTACGAAGGATAACATCTGGAGCCTTAATCTCGATAAGTCTCTTTAGACGATTATTTCTAATAATAACACGACGATATAGATCATTAAGGTCACTGGTTGCAAATCGACCACCATCAAGTGGCACAAGTGGACGTAGTTCTGGTGGTATAACTGGAACCACCTTAAGGATCATCCACTCTGGCTTATTCACCTCACGGCTAGTACGGAATGCCTCGACAACATTAAGACGCTTTAGAGCCTCTGCTTTACGTTGTTGTGAGGTCTCTGTGTCAGCCTTGTGTCGTAGGTCATAACTCAATGTATCGAGGTCAAGACGCTGCATTAGCATCATAAGTGCCTCTGCACCCATCATTGCGATAAACTTCTCTGGATTTGAGTCGTCTAAGCTTTGGTTGTTCTTAGGTAGAGCATCTATGATGTCGTGGTATGCCTTTTCGTCAAGAAGCTCTAGATCAGCAACACCTTCGGCTACACCCTTTTGGATAACTACATATCGCTCGTAGTATACCACCATATCGAGTTTCTTTGTAGGAATACCCAGTAGGTAGCCAATCTTATTTGGCAGTGAACGGAAGTACCATATGTGAGCCACTGGCACAACGAGTGAAATGTGACCATTACGCTCTCTACGTACCTTCTTCTCGGTTACCTCTACACCACATCTGTCACAAACGATACCCTTATAACGAATACGCTTGTACTTACCGCAATGGCACTCAAAGTCCTTTACTGGACCAAAGATTCTCTCGCAAAATAGACCATCTCTCTCAGGCTTATATGTACGATAGTTAATGGTCTCTGGCTTTAGAACCTCTCCGCTACTGCGTGATAGAATCTCTTCAGGTGAGGCTAGCGATATAGTGATCTTATCGAAACCACCTCTCGGTTTTGTATCTCTTTGATTAAACATCTCTTCTGTATTAATCTGTATTAATTTATTTTTCTGATCCTTGGTTTGGGGTGGATGTTGTAGCTCTTCTTTGTTGCGAGCTACATCATCCATTGCCCTATATTTATACGGGAATACTCACCCTTTAGTCCATCTTAACACTTAGGCCGAGACCTGCAAGCTCGTGGAGCAATACGTTAAGTGATTCTGGGATACCCGCTGGTGGCATATTGTCACCCTTAACGATAGCCTCATAAGCCTTAGCACGACCCATAACATCGTCACTCTTAATCGTAAGGATCTCCTGAAGAATATTAGCAGCACCGAATGCCTCGATTGCCCATACCTCCATCTCACCAAATCTCTGTCCACCAAATTGTGCCTTACCTCCAAGTGGCTGCTGAGTGATAAGAGAGTACGGTCCGATTGAACGTGCGTGCATCTTATCATCCACCATATGGCCTAGTTTCAGCATATATGTAACACCTACTGTTGCTGGTTGGTCGAACATCTCGCCAGTACCACCATCATATAGGTAAGTTAGACCACTGCGAGGTACACCAGCCTTAGAGGCATAGTCATTAATCTCATCTAGGGTTGCACCGTCAAAGATTGGAGTTGCAAATTTAACTCCCATATCCTTACCTGCCCAACCTAGAACTGCCTCGTAGATCTGTCCAAGGTTCATACGTGATGGTACACCAAGTGGGTTAAGAACGATGTCCACGATCGAACCATCCTCAAGGAATGGCATATCTTCGTCACGTACAACCTTCGCTACGATACCCTTGTTACCGTGACGACCCGCCATCTTATCACCTACTCTTAGCTTACGCTTCTTAGCGATATAGACTTTGGCAAGTTGTACTATGCCGCTTGGCATCTCGTCACCATTGGTAATATTGTACTTCTCACGTTTTAGCTCTGCATCAAACTCCTTATACTTTGTTACAAAGTTGTTGATAAGTTGGCTAATCATATTCGCCTTATGCTCATCAGCTACCCAATTTACAGTAGCAATATTCAGGAAGTCAAGTTCGTCTATTTGGCGAAGTGTAAATTTAGTACCCTTCTCGATAACCTCCATTCCATAGTAATCCACAACAGAAAGGCTTGTCTTACCATTAAGTAGAGTCCATAACTTCTCAACAAGAATTTTTCGAAGCTTAAGTACTCTTTCTTGGAATACATCCTCACACTTATCAAGGATTAACTTCTCGGCAGCTTTACCCTTTCTTCCACCCTCACGAGTAGCAGCACGGCTAAAGATCTTCTTATTGATAACCACGCCGTGAAGAGAAGGTTGAGCCTTTAATGAAGCATCCTTAACATCACCTGCCTTATCACCAAAGATTGCACGTAGTAGTTTCTCCTCTGGAGATGGATCAGTCTCGCCCTTAGGGGTAATCTTACCTATAAGAATATCACCCGGCTTTACGATCGCACCGATACGGATAACCCCGTTATCATCTAGGTCACGAGTTGCATCCTCCGATATATTTGGAATGTCGGCTGTAAGTTCCTCAACACCACGCTTTGTGTCACGAACCTCCATAATATATTCATCAACGTGAACCGATGTAAATACATCATCACGCACAAGTCTCTCTGATATTACAATCGCATCCTCGAAGTTGTAACCCTGCCAAGGCATATACGCTACCTTCAGGTTCTTACCTAGTGCAAGCTCACCATTTTGAGTAGAGTAGCCCTGAGTTAGAATCTGTCCCGCAACTACACTCTCGCCAGTGCGAACAAGTGGACGTAGGGTCATAGCTGTACTCTGGTTAGTCTTGAGATACTTAGGTAGTTTATATACGGTAACCTCAGGTGAGAATGAAACAAATCTCTCATCTTCGGTCAAGTTGTATCTAATCTCAATTCTTGAGGCATCAGCAAATACAACCTCTCCCTCTCTTTCAGCCACAATCTGAGTACGACTGTCGGCAACTACCTCAGCCTCCAGACCTGTACCAACGATTGGTGACTCAGGAACTAGAAGTGGTACTGCCTGACGCATCATATTAGAACCCATCAGTGCACGGTTCGCATCATCGTGCTCAAGGAATGGAATAAGTGATGCAGCGATAGAGGCAATCTGGTTTGGAGCAACGTCCATCACATCAACTCTCGTTGGAGATACCTGTGGGAAGTCACCACTATAACGACACTTAACCGTTGGGTTAATAAAGTCGCCCTTATCATCAACCTCTGCATTAGCCTGAGCGATGGTTAGACCCTCCTCTTGCTCTGCACTCATATATATAATGTTATCTTTCTCTACCTTGCCCTCATTAACTGCCATATATGGAGTCTCGATGAATCCCATATCGGAGATTTTAGCATATACGCAAAGAGATGAGATAAGACCGATATTCGGACCCTCAGGAGTCTCAATCGGACAAAGTCTACCGTAGTGAGTATAGTGAACGTCACGAACCTCAAAACCTGCTCTCTCTCTCGATAGACCACCAGGACCTAGTGCCGAAAGACGACGCTTGTTTGTAAGCTCTGCTAGTGGATTGGTTTGGTCCATAAACTGGCTTAACTGGTTCGTGCCAAAGAATGAGTTAATAACGCTAGATAGTGTCTTAGCGTTGATAAGGTCCACAGGAGTGAAGACCTCATTGTCACGCACATTCATTCTCTCTCTGATTGTACGTGCCATACGTGCAAAACCAACTGAGAATTGTTGTGCAAGTTGCTCGCCTACTGTACGCACCCTACGGTTTGAAAGGTGGTCAATATCATCAATATCAGTCTTAGAGTTTACAAGTGCGATAAGGTGCTTGATGATAGCTATCATATCCTCACGTGTAAGTACTCTTACATCCCTTGAGATATTCAGGTCGAGCTTTCTATTAATTCTATAACGTCCTACGTCACCAAGGTCGTAACGCTTGTCCGAAAAGAATAGTTTGTCGATAACATCACGAGCAGTTGCCTCATCAGGTGGCTCGGAGTTACGTAGCTGTCTATAAATATATGTAACTGCCTCCTTCTCGGAGTTACAGGTGTCTTTTTGTAGTGTATTGTAAACAATCGCAAATTCACTAGCAGTTGCGCTATCCTTGTGTAGTAGGATGCTCTTTTCGCCGCTATCTAGAATCTCCTCAATGTGATACTCCTCAAGAATTGTCTCTCTATCTACAATTATATCGTAGCGATCAATAGATACAACCTCTCCTGTATCCTCATCTACAAAGTCCTCAACCCACGAGTGGAGTACACGTGCAGCAAGTCTACGACCAACTGCCTTTTGAAGATTCTTTTCTGTAACTTTAACCTCGTCTGCGAGGTCGAAGATCTCAAGAATTTGCTTATCAGTTTCAAAACCAATAGCACGCAGTAGCGTAGTTACTGGCAACTTCTTCTTTCTGTCAATGTAGGCATACATTACCCCTGCAATGTCGGTAGCAAATTCTATCCAGCTGCCCTTGAATGGAATAATACGAGCTGAGTGAAGTTTAGTACCGTTTGTGTGGAGGCTCTGTCCGAAGAACACACCAGGAGAACGGTGTAACTGTGAAACGATAACACGCTCTGCGCCATTGATAACAAATGTGCCTTTCGGTGTCATATACGGTACTGTACCAAAGTACACGTCCTGGATTACAGGCTCGAAATCCTCGTGCTCAGGGTCAGTACAGTATAGCTTTAATTTGGCTTTAAGGGGTACACTGTAAGTAAGTCCACGCTCAATACATTCGTCTATTGAGTATCTAGGTGGATCTACAAAATAGTCTAGGAACTCTAACACGAAGTTATTGCGAGTATCCGAGATCGGAAAGTTCTCCGAAAATACTTTATAAAGTCCCTCTCCAAGTCGATTCTCAGCAGTTGTGTCTAGCTGGAAGAAATCGTGGAAGGATTTTAACTGAACTTCTAGGAAGTCAGGATAGTTCATTGACGAGGCAAAGGAACTAAAATTGATACGTTGTGCTGTGTTTTTTGCCATTTTTAAAGTGCCGAAAAAAAACAGAATTGTTTAGAGGTTAATGGGCTTTGCAACCGCAAAACTAATCGAATCCTACCCCTAAATGTTCTTGTAAATATTTGCAGATAGCTCTTTGCTATCCTCTTTTCTCAAAAGAGCTATCTGTCAGTAGATTAGCTCGAGTTTGAGTCTCTTTGTGGAGCTTTAGCCTAAAAGCCACAAAATGCCCTTGCCGCTAATATGCGATCAAGAGCCATATTTTTTGATATTTGGTACTCCCCTCATATCAAACGAGGGGAGAAGTACCAAAGTATCAAGATCTCTATTCCAAAAGGAATTACTTAACTTCAACAGTTGCACCAGCGCCTTCAAGCTCTGATTTAAGTTGTTCTGCTTCTTCTTTGCTAACGCCTTCTTTAACTGCTTTTGGAGCACCGTCAACAAGCTCTTTAGCTTCCTTAAGACCAAGACCTGTAAGATCTTTAACAACCTTAACAACTTGTAGTTTAGCACCACCAGCTGAAGTAAGGATAACATCAAAAGATGTCTTTTCTGCTGCTGCTTCTGCACCACCTGCTGCTGGAGCTGCTACTG
>CAYJLU010000099.1:0-5921 GCA_964371395.1 uncultured Rikenellaceae bacterium
ATATCGCCGCCTTGCAACGATCTCGTTATCTTTAAAATATCGCCGCCTTGCAACGATCTCTATTCTAGAATTTATAGGTCAGACCCAGTGATACTGATACCCCCTCACGGTACTCTCGTGTGATCTGCTCACGTGTTTGCTGTACGCCGTCAACTGTTATTGTAGGGAACTGCTTTAACACTACTGGTGAATTCAACAGATTCTTTATACCTAGCTTCACACCCAACTTGCCGAAGGTCTTACCTAGGGTAAGGTCAACCATATGTCGTGGCATTTCGTATGAGTCTGGAAGGTACTGATCTACGTCCGACGGGTCGCTTGTAATTGACTTACCAATACCCATAATTCGCTCTCCTATCACGTTGTATAGTACTGAGGCTGATAAACCTAGCTCCTCTGGTGAGTCATAGTACATTCCTAGGTTCACAATGTATGGAGATTGCCCCTGAAGTGCACGTGAGCGTTGCTGGATAAGTCCTTCGTTTTTAAAATCAACCTCGCTGGCTACCAATGAACCGTTAAATACAAGTGCTATCTCAGGAATACCAATAAAGTCTAGTCGCTTGCGAATGTCAACCTCGATACCTGCTGTATAGGCACCCGCTGCATTTTCATATGAGTAACGGTACGTACCACCCATATCTGTAAAGTTCCACTCGATTGGGTTGATGAAGTTCTTGTAGAATACTCCTACCGATAGTAATTCGCCCGCCGTTGGGTAGTACTCATAGCGTAGATCGAAGTTGTCGATTGTCGCCATCTGAAGATCTGGATTACCCTGCACCTCGGCATTAAGCTCGAAGTCGTAGTAAACTGATGGTGATACCTCACGGAACTCTGGGCGGTTAACTGTCCTTCCGTACGAAGCTCTAAGTGTATTGCGTTTATCTAGGTTAAATGCAATGTTAAGGGCTGGAAGTATAGAGATATTGTCGTAGTTATTAGTAGTGAGAAGTGGGTAGCTTGGATCCTTCGAGCGGTCATAAGTTACATCCATTGCCCAGTACTCTGCACGTATACCTAAGTCGAAGATAAATTTGCCGACTGGTAGTGTCGAGGTAAAGTAACCTGCCCCTACATAGTAGTTACCCGAGTATGCGTTCTGTTGTGAACCCGGCTCTATTACAGATACCTGTCCCGAACCTGTTCCAATCCAATTTTCTGACATCATATCTTCGATAGAGGAGTTGAAGTAGTCATTCTTCTGTGCTTGGTTAAGTTGGTCCCAGTTGTATTGAAACTCACGAGGCGTGTAGTCTCTTTGACGATATTCACCATATAGACCAGCCTTGATTGTTGGCATCCACTCGCCATTGTCAAATGACTTCTTGTAGTTCACCCCACCCGAGAAGATATTATCTGATAGCTCCTCGAAGTATCGCTTGATAAGGCTCTGAGTTACATCTAATGGTTGACCTGAAAGTGGTGCGCTGTTTGCCTGCTCTTGGATAATCTTACGGTCTGGTTGAGTGCGATATGCGTGTGAATAGGTTGCATTCCAATCTATAAGGTTTGACTTATCATCGCCGAATTTATGAGACCCTGCAAACTGTCCAGTGTATGTTAAACGAGAGCTGTACATATACTCTGTCTCCTCTTGGTAGTAATCTCCACTCACTAGCGACCAACCACTACGCTCAGTTAGACGGTTCTCTCCTAGAATGTTCAGTAGGTTACGGAACTCTAGTCGGTTGTCATCATTTAACTGATATGTCCAGTTGTTCATCGCAGCGATATTTACTTGCTGGCTAAATGAGTTGTCGACATAGTCCTTCTCTAGTGCCGATACGTCAGCTGCTGTGTTATAGAGTCCGTAGCGACGATTTACTATATCTGAGGTTGTACTATATTTATTTTGATAGTTTGCCGATAGTACCATTGATAACTTATCGCTAATCTTAGACTCCCACTGTACCGATGCCTTAATATCTGGACGAGGGCGGAATGTATTGATGTTCCAATCGTTCGAGAAGCCATTTAGGTATAGATTGTTTAGCTCCGTAGGGTCTGTTACAGAACCTAGGTTAGCAGGAAAGTTTGAGGATAGAGGTCTCTGCGTTGCGTCAAAACCTAACCACTCGGTAGCCGATACCGATCCTAGTTTCATATCCTGAAACTGTGTTAGAGTGTTAAGACCACTTCCTAGTCCGATCTTCACTGAACTTTTGTCTGGCGTTGCTTTAGTGGTAATACCTATAAATCCGCCACTGAAGTCTCCCGGTAGATCTGCTGTAAATGACTTAGAGATAATGATATTATCGATATTTCCACTTGGAATAACATCGAATGAGAAAGCTCTACCATCAGCCTCAGTACTTGGCACACTACCACCGTTAATCCATACATTATTATAGCGTTGAGCTAGACCTCTAACTACTATAAAACGACCATCAATAAGCGAAATACCCGGTATACGTCGCACTACCTCGCCTGCATCGCTATCAGAGCTTTTAGAAATTTGTGCTCCCGATACTCCCACTGCCACTGCATTTGTCTGGCGAAGCGAAGCAATCATTGCTGTTTCGGTATTTTGTCGTCTACGGCGTGTAACCACTACGCTCTGAACTGCTATTGCATCTGGTTCGAGGTTAACGGTAATGTCTCCCGGCTCAGATACTATCACCTCTTGGGTCTTCATACCCGCATAGCTTACTATTAGTGTTGCCGGGAAATCTACTCCAGAGAGGTAGAACACTCCGTCAATATCTGTGGCTACCGCTTTGTTAACCATCTCCTTTACCACCACAACTGCACCGATAATGGTCTCTTTCGATGAACTGTCATAAACAGTACCTGTTACCTCATAATCTCCCTTAATGTCGGGAGTCTCTGTACTCGCCTTTGCGGTTAATAGGGCAAATGCACCTATACAAATAATCGTAAAAATTCTTTTCATACTTTTGTTTTCTTTTGTTTCCGACGGCAAAAGTATGGCAAGTTTATTACGCTTCAATTACGTAGATATTAAGGTCGTGTTACGCCTTTATTAAGGAAGTGTAACGAAGCGACAAATCAGGGACTAAAACATAAGCTAAATCCCTGCTATTGAGAGCAATTCCTCAAACAAAAGCAATGCTCTAGAGCGAGTGGTCGGAGCCTCATAACCCTTAATTTGTAGGGGGTATTCCCTATAACGCAAAGTGTCGACTAGTGCAGTTGTGCAACCATCCACACTATAATACAGTGGATCGTCGGTTTCGATTACCTCGGTGGTTATCTGTGCCGTACCATCACCATTCAGATAACAGACCTGCGCCAGCCTCTTACCCTCTACACCCTCTAATTCACACCCGCAAATCTCTATCGACTTACACTCCATAGCTGCACAATACTGCAATATCATTAGACGTTCGGCTGCAACGCCCTCTACCTTGGATTTGCTATGGCAATACTCTGGAGTAAGCAACGCCCTAATCGAAAGTACCGTGTCTCCACTTCGCACCAACTCCCTTAGTGTTCGCACAAGTTGCGTACTATCGCCAATAGTGGCTCCGTAAAGTAATCTATCACTATTACCTCCACTCTTGCCAAGGTACCTTAGCGTAGCTCCTCGATTCGCCGAAACAACCGTAATACCACTATCTATATACTCAGAGTAATCTATATCCCTATCACTAGCGTCCACTAACACTCTATTCTCCAGCACAGGGTTGTGTATGTCAACCTTCTCGACAAATTTAAGTTTTAGCCCATAGCGTTCAAGCACCTTGCGTTTCTGTTCCTTGATGACAACTCGTAGTTCTTCCTCAAGCTCACCACCTCCCGTTGTAGCAATATTGAGTTCGTCGTAGTGGGTTGCAAATAGTGCACTATGGAGTGCCGTTGTAGCACGGCGTAGTGAAGCTAGTTCGGTAACGAATGCTACACTGTTTTGTGCTCCACCCTGCCCCGAAGCTATAATTTCGATGCCCGCCTCAGATAGAGTTCTATATATTTGAGCCGTAGCCTCACTATTGTCACTAAGTGATGAACCAACAACAGCAACGATAGCTAAGTTCGAGGTAACCCTGCAATCCTCAATCTCACCCATAGCTATCTCACGGGCAAACTCCTCTCGTATTGCATTTGTAGCGCGCTGGCAGTCACCGTTGCGTATCGCCACACTCATACTATCTTGCGAACCCTGCTCACAGACCAAAAAGATTGATATACCAGCTCGTGCCAAAGTCTTAAATAGCCTGTAATTCACACCTATCAATCCAAAATTGCCAAGTCCCTGAAGGGTAAGTAGAGCAGTATCATTAATAGAACTTATCCCCTTAAATACAGCAGCCTCACTACTCAATGTCGCTCGACTCCTAATTGCAGTACCTGCACATCCACTATACGTATTGCGAATAACTATCTCAATATTGGAGTTATACGCTGGGAAGATAGTTGGAGGGTACACCACCTTCGCACCGAAGTTACACAACTCCATAGCCTCTACAAAACCAAGCTCCTCAATAAGTACCGCATCGGGAACTATTCTAGGATCTGCGCTCAAAAACCCATCAACATCAGTATATATATATAGCCTAGATACTCTAAGTGCTGAGGCTATAATTGCGGCAGTATAATCCGAGCCGCCACGCCCTAGATTCGTCACCCTACCACTTCCCACCTCAGAGCTAATAAATCCACCCATTACAATCACCTTCGAGGCTATCGAAGAGAGCCTTGATTTAATTAGTGAATTAGTCAGCGTAAACTCAACTATGTGTCGTTCAAAGTATGGCGTGGTTTTGATGATCTCCGTAGAGTCTATATGAGTAGCTCCATCGATCATAGAGGTGATAATTACCGAACTTAACTTCTCTCCATAAGCAACCACCGAGGCTTCACACAGTTGCGAAAACTCCGAGGTTAGATAGACCCCTAAGATAAGATTCTCAAGCTCTAGCAGGAGAGTTTGGCAAACTTGTATAGCGGTTTCGGCTCTGGAACTAGGGACACTTAACTCTATTGCCTCGTAGTGTCGTTTCTTGAGAACTTCAAGCGTCTCAATATACTGCGCCTTAGCTCCACTGGCAGCCTCACGCCCTAATCTAAGCAACATATCTGTAACACCGCCAAGGGCAGAAACCACTACCACTGATTGCTCACTACCCTCAAGTGCAAGTCTACATATATTATCTCTACCCTCAGGTGCACCAACGGATGTGCCTCCGAATTTTAGTACTTTCATATCTATCTTGTAAATTATGTGCGACAAATTTAATATATTTATTTTTAAGAGCGTAGAAAAGCTAGGAATTTTTAAATTGAAGCTAATAATCTTAGAAACTCTTCTATAATTATAGAATATACTTTGGCGGTCACCTGAAGAGTTCTAGGAAACTACCTAGTCTATAACTATCGGCTGATGGTCTAGTGACTTGTAAACTATAATGATAGTGAGGGAAAAGCTAAAATTTTCGAGAAAAGGCAAAAAAAAGTTTAAAAAGTTTTGGAAATTAAAAAATGTTGCATATCTTTGCACTCCGTTAAGGTTGAAACGCTCTTCGAGAGAAGAACGCAAGACAAGGACAAAATAAAAGAGACATCGCCGATGTAGCTCAGTTGGCCAGAGCAGCTGATTTGTAATCAGCAGGCCGTGGGTTCGAATCCCTCCATCGGCTCTTTTTTGTAACATAAAGTTTTGGGGAGATACCAAAGTGGCCAACTGGGGCAGACTGTAAATCTGCTGGCGTACGCCTTCGTAGGTTCGAATCCTGCTCTCCCCACTATACCGAAAAGTAACAAATTCCTCTTCGTCGACAGAAGATAGGGTTTGTTTTTGGGTTTAGAGTTTTTAGTTTTGTTTTGAACGAAAAGATTACTATCTTTGTATTTTAAACCAGAAGAGAAGGATACTCTAAAATGCGTATTAAAGTGTAAAAATAATAAGCGGAAGTAGCTCAGTTGGTAGAGCATTAGCCTTCCAAGCTAATGGTCGCGGG
>CAYJLU010000100.1:0-5752 GCA_964371395.1 uncultured Rikenellaceae bacterium
ACATCCTCTTTTGTGTATGAGTGGGTATAAAAATTCAGTTTTGGGGATATAAGATATAATGTTATCTCGGCTATAAACCTCCCTTAGCTCAAAGTCCAACTAGCTCTTAATACTTAAACAAGTTATTAATCCTCGCTACTGCTATCTAACTTTGTTTTGTACGCCTTGATAAGTCCACGAGTAGAGCCTTTAATAAACTCTAGGATTGTATCACGGTGTTTGCTAGGTGAAAATTCACTCTCAATTCGAGCTACTGCACTAGATAGAGATAATCTACTCTGGAATACTAGGCGATAGATACCCTGAATCTCAGCTATATCCTCATTAGTAAAACCTCTACGACGTAATCCTATTGAATTAACGCCTGCGTATGAGACATTCTCGTGTGCTGCTTTAACGTATGGCGGTATATCACGTGCAACCTTCAGGAGTCCACCTGTCATTGAGTGTGCACCGATTCTTGTAAATTGGTGAACCCCACAGTGTCCAGCAATAATAGCGTAGTCTTCGACATCAACTTCTCCTGCTAGCGACACTCTATTGACTAATATAACGTTATTTCCAACAGTACAGTCGTGACCGATATGTGCGTATGCCATAACAAGACAGTTGTCACCTACTCTAGTCTCACCCTTTGAAGCTGTACCTCGGTTAACGGTAGCATACTCTCTGATAGTTGTTCCATTGCCAATAATTGCATAGGTCATCTCGCCTCTGAACTTAAGGTCTTGAGGTTCACCAGCTATTATAGCACCACTAAGTATCTTACAGTTTTCTCCGATAATTGCGCCGTTCTTTATTACTGCTGATGAACTGATAAGAGTTCCATCTCCAATTGTCACATCGGCTTCAATAATAGCAAATGGTTCGACTACTACATCTTTACCTAGCTTTGCATCGGGATGTACTATTGCTAAATTACTAATCATATCTTTATTGTGTCTAAATATATAAAATTATAGTTGAAATATTACTTCTTCTCCTTAGTAACTAACGCCATTAGTTCGGCTTCACAAGCTAGTTCATTACCGACAAATGCCTTTGCATACATTGATACTATACCACGACGTATAGGCTCTTTTAGTATAAGGCTAAATAGTAGTGTATCACCCGGTACTACCTTGCGTTTAAACTTCACTGCATCGATCTTCATAAAGTATGTTGAGTAGTTCTCTGGATCCTCAACAGTACTTAGAGCAAGGATACCACCACACTGAGCCATAGCCTCAACTTGGAGTACTCCCGGCATTACAGGCTCCTCAGGGAAGTGCCCAACGAAGAACTGTTCGTTCATAGTCACTTGTTTAACACCTATAACGTGCTCTGTGCCGAGTTCCATAATTTTATCAACAAGTAGGAATGGTGGGCGGTGAGGAAGTCTACGCTTAATCTCATTTACATCCATCACGGGCACCATATTTGAATTGTACTGCATTGGAGGTAGGTTATCGGCTGCCTTCATCTCCTTGCGGATGATCTTCGCAAACTCTGTATTGGCTTTATGACCCGGGCGTGTAGCAACGATACGTCCCTTTAATCTACATCCTATCAGAGCAAGGTCTCCACAAAGATCCAAAAGTTTATGACGGGCTATTTCATTAGGGAATCTAAGTCCACCTTTTGCAATATATCCCGGTTCGGTACACCCCTCTACACTCTGGTTAAATAGTGCAGCAGCATCTTCAGCCTCAGGTTTTGACATTGCCTTTTCAACTATGATAATAGCATTATCTAGGTCACCTCCCTTAATAAGATTTGCAGACATTAGAGGGTGTAGTTCGTGGAAAAATACGAATGTACGGCACGAAGATAGCAACGCATTAAAATCCTCACGGCTCGAAAGTGTAGCATACTGCATACCCACCACCGAACTTTGAAAGTCAACATTAACGCTAAGTGTTAATTTTTGGTCAGGGAACCCTACTATCTCTACCTCACGTTCCTCAACTGTATATTCAATTTTGCGTGGGAGTTCAAAGTACACAGCGTCCTGATTTTGTTCAACTGCTCCAACCCTTTCGATAGACTCTACCCAAAGTTTTGACGATCCGTCAAGTATAGGAACCTCAGGTCCATCAATTTCGATAATTGCGTTATCAATATTACATCCCCATATAGCCGCAACACAGTGCTCAATTGTCGAGATACGAACTTCTCCCTTGCCTATAACTGTACTTCTTGAGGTTTCAACAACGTACTCGGCGAGAGCTGGTATCTCAGGTCTACCTTCAATATCTATACGAATAAATTTAATACCGCTATTTTCTTCAGCTGGTTTAATCTCTACTGTTGTGGTAATTCCAGTGTGAAGTCCCTTACCCTTTAGTGTAAATGGGGCTGCAATTGTTCTCTGTTTTTGACTCATCATTTTTTCTCTAACTGCACTTTAGAGTCTTTCGCTCCGTATACAGATATTTATGGATGTATATTACTAAATTATTATTTGTTCTAAAGTTTGTGGTAAGTCTCCACACTAGTTGCATAGTTTATGCAAAATAAAGTACACTTAGTGTGAATACCTCCCCTAAAATTTAGGCAAATATACAATTTTTTTCTAATTTTGCCAATAAATTATTCTCGAATAGTAATTTTAACGAGTTTAAATAGCCGTTATATTTATCATATAATCAAAGACCTATCACACACTTAACCGTAGCTGTTTAATCATTTTGCAATGCAACAGAAAAACCAAAATAATAGAAATACTCGCCATCCAGTCTCACCAACTGCTAGAGAGCAACGTATCGGAGGAAGACCTATGCGTCTACCATTTCAACCCAATAGGAGAAAGGGTGGGATTGCCGATTGGATATACCGTCACCGTATAGGGCTACTTGTCACTGTTGTACTCTACCTAGCGGCGGCTATTGCCTTTGTTACCTACAAGATTGTAATTAAACCTGCACAAGAGCAGGCAATAGAGGTTAATATCGACGAGCTAAAGATCCTAGAGGAGTTAATTCGTGAGCAGGAGATCAACAAAGAGCTAACAGAAATGGTACAAGGAGGTAAAGTTTCAAATCAAATTTCAAACCAAGACTCTAAATCAACTGAATCACTTAGAGACAGCAAGAATACTGATGTAGATAAGATGAACGAAGAGATAGAATCTCTTCAACAACAACTCAAAGATGGGCAGAGAAAGCAACAGGAGGCACTAGAGCAGATTGAACGTGATGCTGCAAGACTTAAAGAGGAGTTGCGAGGCGAATCAAACATTAACGCAAAGCAAGGCGATAGAGATGAGGATGCCTTTGTCAAGGGCAATGTAACTGCCTCTTTCAGCCTTGAGGGGCGAACGGTTTACTATATGGATATTCCTGCCTACAAGTGTAAAAATGGCGGAACAGTGGTAGTAAACGTATCGGTGAATCGCAATGGGAGGGTTATATCGGCAAGTGTCCAAAGAGACTCTTCCTCTGAGGACAAATGCCTACACTCTGAAGCGATAACATCTGCTAAGGCTACATCATTTAACGCCTCTAGCACTGCTCCTGAACCTCAACGAGGTACAATCACATATATGTTTGTTGCGCAGTAGGTTAAGTAATTATCTATTGTTGCTATAACCACGCCACTTCGACAAACAGGAAGTAAAGTCCGCAGGGTACTCACTAGTGAACTGCATCCACTCACCTGTCGCTGGGTGCTCAAACCCTAGAGTTAGGGCGTGAAGACCGTGTCGAGGCATCTCCTTGAAGCAATTATCCACAAACTGCTTATACTTTGTATAGGTAGTACCTCTTAATACTCGATCGCCGCCATAACGCTCATCATTGAATAGAGGGTGGCCTAGATGCTTCATATGTACACGAATTTGGTGTGTTCGCCCAGTCTCTAACCTGCACTCCACAAGCGACACATATCCAAATGATTCAAGTACCTTATAGTGAGTTATTGCCACCTTACCTAGTGGATCATCTTCATTAAGCACAGCCATTTGTAGTCTATCCTTAACAGAACGTCCAATCAGGGTTTCAATGGTGCCCTCACTCTCAGATGGTGTACCCCAGACAAGTGCGTGGTACGTGCGTTGTGTGGTATGGTGAAAGAACTGCATCGCTAAGTTTGCGTGCACCTCACTATTCTTGGCTATGACAAGTAATCCAGATGTATTTTTATCAATTCGGTGAACTAAACCTGCCCTAAGGTCGCACTGCTCACCAAATAGTGGTTCGCCCTTGAGATGGTAAGCCAAAGCATTTACAAGTGTACCTGTATAGTTTCCGTGACCGGGATGTACGACTAACCCCGAAGGTTTATTAACTACC
Organism: uncultured Rikenellaceae bacterium; assembly: GCA_964371395.1. Taxonomy (GTDB): domain Bacteria; phylum Bacteroidota; class Bacteroidia; order Bacteroidales; family Rikenellaceae; genus Mucinivorans. The sequence continues at coordinate 4,272 of CAYJLU010000100.1, forward strand.
AGTAGATGCTCATCCTCGTAGATAATATCTAGAGGAATATTCTCAGGTATAATCTCTATCTCACGACGTTCATATGGCATCATAATCTGTATCTCATCCAAAGGCTTCACCTTATACGAGGACTTTGAAGACACGCCATTGACTAATATATACCCATTATCGGCGGCTGATTGAATACGTGCTCTAGAGGTATTCTCCATCTTAGTCTTTAGAAACTTATCTATACGAACCATTCCCTGTCCTTTATCAACAGTTAGCGAAAAGTGCTCAAATAGCTCTTCACCTACTTCCTCAATATTGTCAACTTCTTTCATTGCTATTATTTTATTTGTGTTACCTCACCACCGTGAACTTCATACATCTTATAATTAGTATCAAACTTTTCGACTATACCCTCAAGTCTCACTTTGTTGGCATCTGATATAAATATCTGCCCAAAGTTTTCACCCGCTACTAACTTTACTAAATTCTCCACACGTACTATATCGAGTTTGTCGAACACATCATCTAGTAGGAGAATCGCTCGCTTCTTGGCGTAACGTGCAATAAGTTTTGCCTCTGCTAACTTAATGGCTAATAGCAGCGATTTTTGCTGACCCTGAGAACCTACCGTGCGTATAGGGTGACCATCCATAAATAGTGATACATCGTCACGGTGAATACCCACCGAGGTGTATCCAAGCACCTTATCTCGCTCTATATTTTCAAGCAGGAGTCTATCCATTGCACACTGCTCTGTCACCTTTGAATTATATCTAATCGAGATCTCCTCCACACCTCCTGAAATCGCCCTATAAAACTCAAAAATAATTGGAGACAATAACTCTATATACTCGCCTCGCAACTTATATATCCTTGTACCAACCTCCGAGAGCTGAAATGAAACAATCTCTAATATCTCATCCTGAGAGTTAGGTGACTTAAGCAATGAGTTTCTCTGAGCAAGTATTGCATTATACTTTACCATTAAAGTCAGGTACTCTGCATCAATCTGCGAAAAGAGAGTATTGATAAACCTTCGGCGATAGTCTGCTCCGTCGGCTATAAGCTCAACATCTGCTGGGGTAACCATCACAAGGGGGAAGCGTCCTATATGATCACTTAGTCGTTCATACTCCTTGGTCGAGCGTAAAAATTTTTTACCTCTACCTCTCTGAAATGATGCTGTGATACTCTCTGAGGACTGCGCCTCGCCAACAGAGTATCTACCCTTGAGCATAAAGAATGAATTACTATGTTCAATACAGGAAGTATCAGGGGTTCTAAGAGCCGATTTTGTAAGCGAAAGGTAGTGTATAGCATCCAAGATGTTGGTCTTACCACTTCCATTCGATCCCACAAAACAGTTAAGCGATGGGCTAAAATTTAGCCCCACTTCTTTAATATTTTTATAATGTGTGATAGAGAGTGTATCTAAATACATAGCGCAAAGATAAAAAAAATGGTTGAAGTTTGGTAATTTAGAAGAAAAAATATACTTT
>CAYJLU010000101.1:0-2553 GCA_964371395.1 uncultured Rikenellaceae bacterium
TCTTCAAAATTTCATCCACCTATCAACGCTCTCAATATCGGAGCAAAACATAAGTTTTGCAACGGTCTCCTTGTGGTTTTTTACTTTGGTAGAACACCGAAATATGATAATTGCAGATAGAGCAAAAAAAAAAGAGGCCGATTGACTCGACCTCTTCCGTGTGACACCGACAGGATTCAAACCTGTAACCTTCTGATCCGTAGTCAGATGCTCTATTCAGTTGAGCTACGGTGCCGTATTTTGAGAACACAAAGATATGGAATATAATGTATATCTCCAAATTTTTAATGATTTTTTTTGTGATTATTTCTCCTTATTCTCTTTTGTGTTCAAAATTATTGATTGCAAATTGCTAATATATAGCTCTTTATTTAGAATCTCATAGACAACGATAATATAAAGTTATGGTCGTTGCGATTTTGATAAATATTGTTAAACGAAGAGATTTCTACACCAGCAGGTACAATCTCAGGAGCGGTGTCTGGACCGTAGCCAGTATCGTAGGCATAGCTTGTTACATAGTCAAAGAACTTTGCAGGGATTAGGCTGTATTGAGTATTGATATACGCAAAGTCGATGTTAAATGAGCCAGTACGATACCCGATTCCTGCCGAGTAGCGAGTAATAGCACCATAGTCGCTTAGTAGTGTGCTTGGGTCATAGTATGATTGTACCTCAGCATATGGCGAGTCAGTGAATGCGTATCCAGCACGTAGAAATAGTCCTCGAGCAGGAGTAAATTCTATACCAACTTTATAGCTATTACTAGCAGCGTAGTAGTTCCCAATAATATTATTTAGGTTAATATCACCACGATTATTGGTACTTGATGAGTAATTTGGCATATTATCAATATCAGTGCTCAGAGTACCTGTTCGCCAACCGAATGTGTTGATGTTTGTGCTATATAGCATAGTGCTATAATCGATATACTCGTAGTCGAAAGATAGAATTACAGAGTTTGCAACCATTGCGGAGGCACCAAGAAGGAGCTTGCCGGGAGTTTGCATATCGTAGGTTTGTACGAGGTCGGGGGTGAAGTTTTGATAATTGCTATTAGTGCTAAACATAGTTTGCATATCAGTGAAGCTAGTTTCATCTACGCTCATCCACGTAGGGCTATGGTATGCAACACCAAATCTCAGCTGAGGTATTGGTCTAAGTATTGCCCCTACCTTGATATTAAAGCCTACTGTGTTGATAATAGTTTGATCGTAGAGTGACATATATCTAAAGTCCCCGATTGTGTAATCATCAACAAGCATCTCTTCGTCATAGATAGAGATAGTGTTTAAGTTTTGTTGTTGGAAGCCAAGTGTGGCACCAATGTAAAACTTATCGTTGACATTATATCCCCCTGATATAGCTGTTTCAAAGGAAGCACCAGTAGTACTCTCTCTAATTGAAGAGCCTATTGCATCCTCTGCATCAATGATGCCAATTAAGGTATAGTAGTCAGCATCTCTTGTAGCAGGGTCTATGAGATAGTTATCATAAGCAAGAATTGCATCCCATAGCATAGGGTTATAGTTGCCGAAGATATCATTGCGACCGAGATTTTGTGATGGTATGCCTTCGAGTTGATCTACCCATATCCTTGACATAGAGTTAAATTGTTCATAGTCACCGAACGTACGCATCGTTGAGTTATAGCTACCTAATGTATTGAACGATAGACCTACGGTAAAGTCGTCAACGTCAATCACTGCACTTAGCGAAGGAAGTGTGAACTTTGTGTCATTATTTGTCTCGAGGTAGTTGCCACCATAGTTAGATGTAATGTTAACAGAGTTAACGCCTAGTGACATTCCTAGTTCGCTTGAATTATACATTGCAATACCAGCAGGGTTAATATTCATAGTGCTATGGTCGGCACCAAGTGAGGTGAATGCGCCACCCATAGCGGCAACTCTAGCAGATGCAGAAGAGTAGTCGTGCTGCGAGAACTTAAATAGCTCAGAGGTGCTCTGTGCTGTTGCGCTAAGTGCAACAAATGCTATTGCGAGTGTAAAGGCTAGTCTTTTCATATCTTAATCTGGGTAATTTACGCCCCCCCCTCTGTCTTAGATGTAAGGTGTAGTCTGTACTGAGGGGAGCTTATTATTAATATTTCTATACTTTATCTTCTGCCTCTAGAGCTGCTACTAACTCTGCCCATTGAGCTTGAGCTACGGCTGCTGCTACCGCTATTTATAGTACCAGAGCTACGTCTGCTGCTGCCGCTATTTATAGTGCCAGAGCTACGGCTGCTGCTGCCGCTATTTCGAGAAGGAGATGTAGATTGTCTAGTTGTAGTTTCTCTACGAGTGGTAGTTGACTCTCTGTAAGGAGAAGTAGTCTCACGTGTAGTAGTTTCTCTACGAGTGGTAGTTGGCTCTCTGTAAGGAGAAGTAGTCTCACGTGTAGTAGTTTCTCTACGAGTGGTAGTTGGCTCTCTGTAAGGAGAAGTAGTCTCACGTGTAGTGGTAGTTCCTCTATTAATAGTATTTATCTCACGAGTAGTAGTAGTTCCCCTATTGAGAGTATTTGCCTCACGGGTAGTTCTATCGTCGG
>CAYJLU010000101.1:2653-5368 GCA_964371395.1 uncultured Rikenellaceae bacterium
TAATAAGGGTCATACCAAGGATCAAACCAAGGGTCATAGTAGTTGTAGTACCTCGAACCACGCCAACCGTAGTACGGATAACCTACCGACCAACCCCAACCAGAGTTAAAGCCCACTCTTACGTAAATGTTGTCATCATCGTAGTAGTCGTTATCCTCAAGGTATATATTATATATATTAGTTACACCGCTACCATTGTCAGTAATTTGTATAGATTCGCTGCTTCTTCTTATGTTATCATTATAAGCAATCAATCCCGCAGCAGGATCGCTACCGTCAAACAGTGCAGTGATATGTTGCGGTTCAACCCACATATCCTTACCAACCACTACTATATTATATAGGTTTTGGTCATATTTGCTCTCTAGTATTGCTTGATACTGTGCAAGAAGGTCCCAATATGCTTGATCCATCTCAGCATTAGAGCGAATTGCATCTATGCGACGCTGTAAAGCGTCTTCGTAGTTAGTTATAAGCTCTTCATTGCTTGTTGTATTAACATATTGGTCGTCGTAATAGTAGTCGTCGCTATGTGAGTATTGCTCAGTTGTTTTGGCAACCTTATCTTGTCTTTCTCTACTATTAGAAGGTGATGCGTAGAGGTCGTCTACCCATTGTGCTGAAGCCGCACTCGTGCTTAAAGCTATAGCTAAGGTTAATAGTATTCGTTTCATCGCTTAAATTATTTTGTGTAATATTACGTTACTCTATCTCTAAACTTTACATTTTTGACTCTAAAATGGAGTAAAAGTTTAAACAAAGATATGAATTTTTGATATAAAAACGGTATATTTGCAACCCATATTATTAATTTAGAGCTAAAAAGATGGCAAAAGAACTTAAAGAACTCACCGTTCGTGAGGATGATTACAGTAAGTGGTATAACGATTTAGTAATGAAAGCAGGGCTAGCTGAAAATTCAGCAGTTAGGGGTTGTATGGTTATCAAACCCTATGGTTATGCAATCTGGGAGAAGATGCAAGCTGTGTTAGATGGCAAATTTAAGGCCACAGGTCACGAAAATGCTTATTTTCCGCTATTTATTCCTAAGAGCTTCTTTAGTAAGGAGGCATCTCACGTAGATGGCTTTGCAAAGGAGTGTGCAGTTGTAACACACTACCGCTTAATGAATGATCCAGATGGACAAGGAGTTGTTGTAGATCCTAACGCCAAGCTAGAGGAGGAACTAATCGTACGCCCTACATCCGAGACTATTATATGGAATACCTATAAGAATTGGATTCAATCGTATAGAGATCTTCCTATACTATGTAACCAATGGGCAAATGTAGTGCGTTGGGAGATGCGTACTCGTCTATTCCTCCGTACAGCAGAGTTTTTGTGGCAGGAGGGTCATACTGCTCACGCAACAAAGGATGAGGCAATGGAAGAGGCAGAAAAGATGATCGGTGTCTATCGTGACTTTGTTCAGGACTATATGGCAGTTCCAGTGGTTGTAGGCCGTAAGAGCGACTCGGAGAGATTCGCAGGAGCAGACGAGACATTTACTATCGAAGCCCTTATGCAAGATGGGAAAGCACTTCAGAGTGGTACATCTCACTTCCTAGCGCAAAACTTTGCAAAGGCATTCGATGTTAAGTTTATGACCAAAGATGGAACTGAAGATTACGTATGGGCAACTTCGTGGGGGGTGTCAACTCGCCTGATGGGTGCTCTTATTATGGCACACTCAGATAATAATGGCCTTGTACTACCTCCAAAGCTAGCTCCAATTCAAGTTGTACTTATACCTATATATAAAGGAGAGGAACAATTAGCAGATATGACAGCAAAACTTGAGGCAATAGCCCAGAAGATGCGAGCTAAGGGAATTTCGGTAAAGGTAGATAGTCGTGATAATTTACGTGTGGGCTTCAAGTTTGCAGAGTGGGAGCTTAAGGGAGTACCACTACGAATGGCTATGGGTGGACGTGATGTTGAGGCAGGAACAATCGAGGTAGCTCGTCGTGATACTCTTACCAAGGAGAGTGTATCGGTGGATGGAATCGAGAACTATGCTTTTGATCTTCTAGAGGAGATTCAGACTAATATATATAATAAGGCTCTTAAGTTCCGTGAGGAGAAGACGACCGAGGTAAATTCATATGATGAGTTCAAGGATGTGTTAGAGACTAAGGGTGGATTTATCTCAGCGCACTGGGATGGAACCCCTGAAACTGAAGAAAAGATCAAGGCAGAGACAAAAGCTACCATAAGATGTATACCTTTGGACGCAAAAGAAGAAGAAGGCGTATGTATGATAACGGGCAATAAAAGTGCCAAACGAGTACTTTTCGCCAAATCGTACTAAAAAAAGTTTAAATTTTTTATTGCAGATTAACAGTGAGTTAAGTAAAAAATGCAAAAAAAGTTTAAAAAAAGTTGCAAAAAAATTTGGTGGAACCAAAAAAGCCCCCTATATTTGCACTCCCAAGACGGAACAACGGCTACTAAGTCAGACACTAAGAAGCTAAGTTTTGAAACGGGAAACATAGAAGAAAAGCAACCTTTTTAAGGTTCGCAAGATAAAACAAATTCAGTCGAGAGATTGTAAGAGTTCATAGATTTATTGGAAAGAATACGAAAGATAAGTGTAGTATAAGAACAAGTACATTTGTCAATTCCGATTTCAATTTTTTAAAATTAGAAATCACGTTAGAAAATCAAATCGGGCTTCGATCAACATTTTTATTTTACAATGGAGAGTTTGATCCT
>CAYJLU010000102.1:0-5277 GCA_964371395.1 uncultured Rikenellaceae bacterium
TCGAAACATCCTCTTTTGTGTATGAGTGGGTATAAAAATTCAGTTTTGGGGCTTCCTACTATAATATTCTAGGTTATAGTTAACCCTAGTGATTATCTAAGTCTCTTTAGTCCCTTTTTCTGTGACTTATCAGTTACCTCCTCTAATGTGATTGCGAGACCACCACCAGCGGCTACGTGTTGCTTAAGCTCCGAAGCGTTAGTCACAACTACTTTGCGAATCTCGTATGCTTGAGTGTTTGTCTTGTAGTTGGCATCCTTAGCGTCAGCATAGATAGTAGCTATGTACTCCTTCTTTTCGTCTAGGAACGAGAAGTCCACGATAGCCTCTCTAGCCTCATATCCTGCTGTACTACCTACGAACCACTGACCTGTACCCTTAGCCTGACGTGCAACAGTGATATACTCTGCTGGTTCAGCCTCAAGATAAACGCTCCTCTGCCAATCTATTGCAACATCCTTAATGAATTGGAATGCGTCCATAAATTGCTCGTAGTGCTCAGGTAGGTCTGCTGCCATTTGAAGTGGCGAGCTCATTGTAACATACAGTGCAAGCTGACCTGCGATAGTTGAGTTAACGTGTGAGTTATTATTAGGGTTAATCTTGTTGATATCCATTACAAAGATACCCGGAGTATAGTCCATTGGTCCACCCAATAGGCGAGTGAATGGAAGAATCGAGGTTTGGAATGGTTTAGAACCACCAAATGCTTGGTACTCAGTACCCCTTGCACTCTCATTAGAGATAAGGTTAGGCCAAGTACGGCTAATTCCTGTTGGGCGTACCGCTTCGTGAGCATTAACCATAATTTTATATTTTGCAGCTTGCTCAAGTGCATATTGGTAGTGATTTACTGCCCACTGTCCATAGTGGTGCTCACCACGAGGAATAATATCACCTACATAACCGCTCTTTACCGATGGGTAATCATACTTTACCATAAATTTGTATGCAGAGTCTAGGTGACGCTCGTAGTTACGAATAGCACCTGATGTCTCGTGATGCATAATCATCTTTACGCCTTTGCTCTTTGCATATTGATGAATACCCTCTACATCGAAGTCTGGGTATGGAGTAACGAAGTCAAAGACATAGTCCTTGCTCTTACCAAACCAATCTTCCCAACCTACATTCCATCCCTCTACAAGTACACCGTCAAAACCGTGCTCTGCTGCAAAGTCGATATATCGCTTTACATTTTCGGTATTTGCACCGTGCTGACCGTGTGATTTTACGTTCGAGTAGTCTGTTTCGCCGAGCTTAACTGCTGGAACCTCATTTGTATAGCTCCACTGACGCTTACCTGTAATCAGCTCCCACCATACTCCAACATATTTAGTTGGCTTAATCCACTCTGTATCGGCAATCTTTGATGGTTCATTCAAATTTAGAGTGATACGGCTTGCTAGAATATCACGAGCATCAAATGTTGCGATAACCGTACGCCACGGTGTAGTACTTGGCGCTTGAATATAACCCTTGACTCCCTGTGCATCAGGTGTTAGGTGTGATGTTAGAACATATGTCTTATCGTCTAGCTCTAGGTTCATAGCCGAGTAGTCAATAAGAGCTGCTTCGTGGATATTGATATACATTCCATTATCTGTCTTGAGCTGGAGCGAGGTTTGTAGTCCTGTCTCAGAGAATACATACTGAGAGGCATTACCCGTAACAGCTGTCTTCATAGACTCTCTGACCTCACTCAGGCGTGAGACTGTATAGTCATACTCTTGAGTGTCGTAGTCTCCCGGTAGCCAGATAGCTTCCATATCTCCCGGTAGTGCAAACTCAGTCATCTCCTCCACAATAGAGAAGTATGTGAGGTTCTTCTGCTCTGGGAATTCGTAGCGGAAACCTAAACCCTCATTAAAGAGCCTGAAGGTAATAGATACTACTCTATCGGTTGCAGGCTGCTCAAGGCTAACTTTCATTTCGTTGTAGTGGTTGCGAATTTCGCTCTCCTCGCCCCATACTGGGTACCAAGTCTCATCGAATGTAGTATATTCAGTACCCGCCACCTCGAAACCATCATATAGCGAAACATAGTTGCTCGGCTCTTGGTTGCTACCATTACCGCCAAAGCCCGAACGACCAAACTTATCCACTATGGTAAAGCCCATAGTACTTGGTTTGAGTACCACCTCACCCTTGTATGTAAGCGAGTAAGTAGGTGTTCCGTTACCTGTTAAAGAAAACTCCAGTTTGTAATCCTTGCTTGGTGACTCTAGTGACTGACCAAATGCCGTCATAGAGCATAGTGCTAGGACACTTAAAATTAATTTGCGCATCTTTTTGTGTTATTTGTGTTTGTGTTTGTCTTATCTATTAGAGTATTGTACGAGTTCACTTATAGCTTCATTCACCTCATCAGCTTGCTCTAGATCTTCAATTCCAAGGTGCATACGATACCTCCAATAGTGATCAGGGTCAGCAGGAATATTAATCCTCTCGCCATCAGGATCGCTGAACCTGTACTTCTGGCTAATTGACATATAGTCTTGCCACGGAAGTATTGTAGCCATTGATGGTGATTGTAGATGAGCATCAACAATCCATCGACATACCTCTGGGGTAGCATCATCAGGAGCTTCGCCCCACCATCCCATAATCTCGTTATAGAACTGCTGTGTCTTAGCTCTATCCTCTCTCCACCAACCTCTAATAGGACTCATATCGTGAGTAGAGCTAGCCGCTACGCTACGATATGGATACCACATCGTATTGGTAAAGGTCTGTTGTGGATCCTTTGGCATTCGCTGAATCTCAAGTGTAGCAACTCCAAGTTGGTTAAGCACCCAACCTACACAATCTGGAATCATTCCAAGATCTTCGGCACAACATAACATAGAGGTTGCGTCGATAAGTGCTGGTAGTTTGCTAAGTGCTGCTCCTGCCCAGAAGTCATTGTGGCGATGGTAGAAATAGTGCGTATAGATAGCATTATATTTCTGCTTCTCATAGTCATCCAAGGTGTAGTTATATCTGTCGGTGAATTGAGATGCAATACGTGGATGATACATATCTGGATATGTATGGTCACGCACAAATAGTGTATTTGCATCGTCATCACCTAGACCTAAATATCTCTCCTCGTACATTGGTAAGCCCCAACTTGCAAGCTCCTCACGACTAAAAGGTAGAGCTGGTGAGAAGTGTCCCATAAGTCCGCTCTTCTGAGGCATAGGTATCTCCCAAATTCTAAAGAATCCAAGAATATGGTCAATACGATACATATCAAAGTAATCTGCCATCTTCTCAAAGCGGTTCTTCCACCAACTATAACCATCTATTGCCATAGCCTGCCAATTATATGTTGGAAAGCCCCAGTTTTGCCCTTCAGCAGAGAAGTCATCAGGTGGTGCACCAGCTTGCCCATTGAGGTTGAATAGGTGAGGCTCTTTCCACACCTCCACACTATCACGGCTCACTCCAATCGGAATATCACCCTTGAATACAACCCCTAATTCTCTAGCTTCTGCCCTTGCCTCCTTTAGTTGTTTATCGGCGTGGTACTGTAAGAAGTAATATAGCCCAACCTCAACTTCATTATCCTTGATAATACTGTTTTCAAGAGCTTCACTATATACACGATACTGCTCAGGCCACTGCGAAAATACAGCCGTTGAATATTTATCTCTCAAGAAGCTAAATACTGCATAAGTCTTGAGCCATCCTTGATTAGTGGCAAAGAATTCCTTAAACTGCGCACTCTTCAAAGTGGTGCTTCCACTCTTACTATATATCTTACGAAATAGTCCCCATTTAAGTTTATCGACCTGCTCGTAGTCAACTTCTGCTAGTTTTTCGAGTGCTAAAAGCTCACTTACATCAGCTTTAGGGTCCATCCTACTTACTCGAATATAGAGCGGGTGAAGTGCATAGATAGATATTGCCTTATATGGATATGAATCCTTAAAAGTATGTGTAATTGTTGTATCGTTAACTGGAAGTGTTTGAACGACTCTCATTCCAACGCTCTTGCTCCAGCGAGCAAAGTCGCCCATAGAGCAAAAATCTCCGATACCCTCACACCCTTTGCCTCTGATCGAGAATACTGGTATTGCCATACCTGCCATCTTTGGCGCAAAGTTCGGAGCATCACGGAATGTACCTAGATTCTTATTATCTTCAATCCAGATACGATTATCGCCACCCTCCCAAGCTACAACAGAGTTACCCTCCATAATTGCAAACTTATATTGTGTGCCCTCCTTTACCTTAATGGTGTTAGGAATCCACCATAGCGGTAGCTTTTCGCATAGTAATTCAACCCCTGCGAGTGGTTGCCAGTCGCCAAGTTCTCTACCCTCGCCCACTAGTACTATTCGCATAGAGCTAGGTATCGACATAGTGAGGTACATTGAACATCCCTCGATTTTGTCGGCTTTAGCTCTAGCCCACAATGCATCGGTAATTACCGAACTCTTTAATATTCTATCCATAGATCTTGTGTAAATATTTCTTAATTTCTAATATCGAGAACCAACGACTCAAAAGGCTCAAGTGTGATAGGTTCACCTACTTTAATCTCCCTGCCACTAACAATATCAGTGCCGCTCTGTGCTCTACCCTCAAATAACTCCATATACTTTTCCCACTTCAATTCAGTTGGCTTCGAGTTAAAGTTTAGGACAGTGAAGACTAGTTCGTTATCTGTGTATCTACCATATACGTACTGATTTTCGTGACTCTCAGGGAAGAAGTGAATCATCTTGCCAGTTGCCACTGCCTCTGAGGTCTTTCTCCAGTTGAATAGCTTTGAGGTATGTTGATACATTGAATCCTCCTTAGCTGTACGGCCCTTGCCGCTGAATAGGTCACGCTTATCTGTATCCCATCCACCCGGGAAGTCTACTCTAAATGAGCCGTGACCATTTGAAGCATCGCCCATAAACATCTGCTCATCACCGTAGTATAGCTGTGGAATACCACGCATTGTAGCAAGTAGACTATACAGCATCATCTGCTTTCTAACATCACCCTTTAGCATCCAAGCTAGACGATCAAGGTCGTGGTTACTTGCAAAGATAAGCAGTTTTTCAGGGTTGTTGTATAGGAAATCCTGAGCTAGGATAAAGTATACTGCCATTGCTCCCTCATCCCAACCAGCAGGGCGGTTGAGTGTTGCTGCTCTAATCATACGTTGTTGGAGCGCAAAGTCCATTACCATCGGAAGCTCTGAATTATAACCATCGGCGTTATTGTCTCTACCCTCCCAGTATGAGATAAAGCTAGGCTCATTTACCCAACACTCACCCATAAGCGAGATACCCGGGA
>CAYJLU010000103.1:0-5139 GCA_964371395.1 uncultured Rikenellaceae bacterium
CTAAAGGTGAGTATAAATATTATAGTGTAAATCCTGTACCCTCACCACCGATACCTAGGTGTGGCATCTGTGTAGTCTGGTTAGCTCCCTTAATAAAGTAATAAGTTGATAAACCATCTTCTTCACCAACCTTGCCATTAAGCGCAGATAGTGATGTTACCACGCCAGAATTTATAACATCCGCTGAACTTGCACCTGATGAGTAAGTTCCAATAGCTACACTTCTAGTTCCGTGTAAGTAGAAGCAATTTGAGATTGTATGGGAATTATAAAATCCAGACATATTACCAACTAATGCACCAACTGATATATTACCTGTAACTACACCGACGTTATAACAATATTTAAGAGCTATCTGACTGTTTCCTACAAGTCCTCCAGTATACTTATTTGCTGTTACTGTACCTTTATTGTAACAACCATAAATATAGCCACTGCTACTAGTACTACCTGCAATCCCACCTACTGATTGAGTTCCATATACCACAGCAGAGTTATATGAAGAACGAATATAAGATGAATTATCACCCACGAGTCCACCTACTTCTTCAGCTCCTTTGATAGAACCGCCTATTATGGCGCAATTATTGATGGATGAACTAACAGCCCATCCCGCCAAGCCACCGACATAATCTCCACTTGAGGAAATTTGAGGATTTAAGATCTTAACGTTCTCAACTACTGCACTTCTTATATGACCAAATAGACCTTGATAGTCGGCAGTAGCATTTGTAATTGTTAGCCCTGAAATAGTATAGTTACCGCCGTTAAAAGTCCCTTTGAACATAGTAGATGTACTATTACCTATTGGAGTCCACTGGCTAGTTAAAGCTATGTCTGAATCCAATAAAACAACTTGGCCTTCATATGTGTTACCACTATTTACAGCATTTCTGAAATTTATGAGTTCTTGCTGATTTGAAATAACAAGATCAGCTAAAAGTGGATTTGTCCAACTAAGATTCTCGCTCATTAGTTGTGGTAGACGTGAGTCAGTCGTGCCACCTTTTGAGAAGTTACCCTCGCCATCTAATAGACCATTTACCGCTCCTACCTTATCATTGAGTGCCTGAATAGTTGTAATCTCTGTTGCTATGCCTGAACCCGCACCAATACCTCTCGATGCTGAACGTGAAAGGTAGAAACAGTTAGCCACAGAAGATGAAGAATTACCCACTACTGCGCCAAAAGTAGTACTTCCACTCACCTCCGCCGTGTTGTAACAAGAGGTCACTGAAGAGGTTGAATTACCTACTACACCACCGATATTGCTACCCCCTCTAACATCTGCAATGTTGTAACAAGAGGTCACTGAAGAAGAAGAATAACCTGCAACACCGCCTACATTTGTAGTTCCTCTTACAGATACTTCATCGTTATAGCACGAAGCTACCGAAGAAGAAGAAGCATTACCTACAACTCCACCAACATTAGAAATTCCACCTATAGAACTTAACACTAAGTACTCGGCTATCGAACAGTTCTTGATTGTTGATGAATTTGTCGCATATCCAACAACTCCACCGACATTATTCTTTGTTGAAGAAATTGCTAAACCGCGAAGTCTAACATTCTTAATAGTTGCCCCACTGATATAACCAAATAGACCTTGGTTATCGGATGTAGCATTGGTAATTGTGAGTTCATTGATTAGATAGTTACTACCATCAAAGGTACCTTTGAATGGATTAGAGCTAGTACCTATCGGTGTCCACTCGCTAGTTAACGTAATGTATGTTCTTAATTGAACGATTTTACCCTCGAATGTGTTACCGCTATTGACTGCATTTCTAAAATCTATAAGATCCTGCAAATTGTAAATCGATAGATCTGCTGGCGCTCCCCACACTAGGCTCTCACCCATAAGGTGCGGTAATTGGTCAGACTCTGAGTTACCCTTTGAAAAATTAGCCTCACCACTCAATAGGCCACCCGTTGCTCCAACTAAGTCATTTAAAGCCTTAACAGATGCAACCTCTGTTGCAGTTCCTGATCCCGAACTAATACCTGTGGCAGCTGTACCAACAAGGTAGAAACAGTCGGTCACTCTGAGGTTACCATTACCCGTAACTCCACCAATGTTTGAAGATCCACTAACTAAACCAACGTTATAACAAGAAGTTACAGTACCACTACTTGCACTACCGACAACTCCACCAACATTTTCATACCCAACGACAGTACCTGTATTGTAAGAAGAGGTCAAATCAGAAGAACTAGAAATATAACCTGCAATTCCACCAACATTAAACTCTCCACTACCATTTACAGAACCAGTGTTATAACAAGAACTCACTGAAACAGATGAGGAAATAGCACCCACTACTCCGCCAACGCTCCACATATCACTACTCACAGTACTTGTGTTATAACTAAAAGTTAATGAAGATTCGTCTTCTATAAGCCCAACTACTCCACCGACATTACCATTTCCATTCACTGAACCGCCAGTTACTGCGCAATTTTCGATAGTTGTACCAGATGCAAATCCTACCACTGCGCCTACATATCTTTTATTAGACGAAATCTGAGGTTTAGAAATTGTTACGTTTTTAATAGTTGCTCCTGATACATATCCAAATAGACCTTGATAATCAGTAGTGGCATTTGTAATAGTTAGCCCCGAAATAGTATAATTGCCACCGTCAAAAGTGCCCTTAAAAATAACCTCTGATGACGGGCAAATTGGCGTCCACTCCTTAGTTAGAGTGATATTATCGTCAACTATAACTATTTTGTGTTGGTAGGTTTCACCGCTAGCTACCGATTCTCTGAATTCTATTAATTCTTGCTCGTTGGATATATATATTTCAAACTCAAAGTTCTCAAACGGTATGTTCTCTCCCATTAGATTAGGTAGGTGGTCGGCTTCCGAGGTGCTCTTAGAGAAGTTGTCCTCACCACCTTCTAGACCATCCTCTATACCTACTAAGTTGTTAAGGTCTTGGATAGTTTTAACCATAGTCGCATTGGTAACTTGTGCATCAGTCACATTATAACCATAACCACCAATAGCATCACTAGCACTTCCACCTAAGTAGAAGCAGTTCGCCACAGTAGCAGTTGAAGAAGATAAATCCCCAGTAATTCCGCCTATATAAGATTCTCCTAAAACAGCACCTACGTTGTAACAAGAGGTAATTGAAGGCATATAACCAGCCAGCTCACCCGTGATGCCGCCAGTATTTTCTTGTCCACTCACAGCACCAGCGTTGTAAGTAGAAGTTACAATAGCTCTGTCAGTATAACCAATTACTCCTCCAATACCAACATCACCACTCACAGGAGCTATATTATAACAAGCGGTTACATCACAATCGTAATTATGACCCTGAAGTCCGCCAACACGGTTTTGTCCACTAACAGGAGCTAGGTTGTAACAAGAGGTTACAGCACCACGGTCACTATAACCCTGTATACCCCCGATGTAATCTTCTCCGCTTATCGTAGCTGTGTTATAACTAGATGTAGTAGTAGAAGCATAAGAATAACCCGCAATTCCACCGACATAATCAGCTCCACTTATAGAACCGCCAATTACTGCGCAATTCTCAATAACTGAACGATAATCATATCCTATCATAGCCGCTAAATAACTTGTATTTAACGAAATCTGAGGTTCTGAAATACTTAAATTCTTGATTGTTGCACCAACGGTATAACCAAAGAGACCTTGATAATTAGTTGTAGCCTGAGTAATAGTAAGTCCAGAGATAGTATGATTACCACCATCAAAAGTGCCATTAAATGGTCGTCGTGCACTGCTTTGAGTATCATAAATACCTATTGGAGTCCACTCGCCCGAAAGGGTAATATCGTCGGTTAGTACAACTGTACGACCAGAGTAGTTGTGACCTTCGTTTACGTCAGCGGCAAAAGCTGCTAGCTCTTCGGCAGTAGCGATATATAGAGTCTGTTGATTCTCCACTGGCATTGTATAGCGCACACCTGCCTCATATGCCTTAGTAGTAGTAGTCTCGAACTTCCAATCTAGACCATTAGTGTAAATCAGTTCAAAGCTCAGTGTACGCTCCGTAGTGCTCGACACTGGATGTACAGCTATATAAGTTCTAATTGCTGTGTTTGCCTCTACTGCATCCTCTGAATAATTTATAACATACTGGTTCTCTTCGCCATTATGGAAGGTTAGAGTCTGTGGCTTGTTATTTGGTTGACCCGCTATGTCAATAGAAACGATCGCCATCTCGTTTACGAAGGTCATAGATGTATTTTCACCTACGTATTCAAAATCCGCTTTCATACGTACAGCATCGTTAATAATCGCAATCTCACTCTCTTGAGTTTGCTCGGCAAAGTCTAGAGCCTCTGCATTACGCTCTGTGAGGGTAAGTGCTGTACTTGCTGGATATACTGCTGTGTAGTTTTTACCATAATCAAGTGTTGTATAGCCTATAAATTCACCACTAGTAGCATTATTTTCACCATCATATGTAAAATCACAAACTCTGTCGCCATTGTCATCATAAATAGTAATCTTGTTAACGTCTTCTGCACTAACATTTCTCCACTTAACTGTGATTGATAATTCAGAAGCACTACCAACATCCTCCAAATTTACACGTGTCGAGGCATCTTCTGAGCCAGTAGACGCAAATAAAACTGTTGCCTGTGCCTCAGGAACAACCTCTTCTACCTCATAAGGAGATTTCTCACACCCTACCGTCACCATAGCAACAAGTGCAATAGCAACTAAAAAATTCAACGCTTTGTTCATTTCTATTAAATTAAATTTACTAAAATTACTGACTTTCAGTAACTCACCAGATAACACCCCAATAAAAGGCACTATTATCGGGGCGCAAAGATATAAAAAAAAATTAAAAACCCACTATAACCCTTACTGTGCTTAGATTCTTGCATTCAACAACTACACTAAATATCAGCTATATAAACACGATAAATTTTTCTAAAAAGTATTTTTTATATGGTTAAATTCAAAGTTTCCACAAGAAATTAATTCCAAAAACACAAACATTATCCCCTAAAAATTTTTAAATAAAAAATGAGACCTACCTTCCTGTAATTTGAAACATAGCTCTCATTTTAGATTATAAAAGACTATTGCAAAACTTATGTTTTGCTCCGCTATGAAGAGCGTTGATAGGTGGATGAGCTATG
>CAYJLU010000104.1:0-5095 GCA_964371395.1 uncultured Rikenellaceae bacterium
CTAAAAACACAAATTACCTATGTGAAAATATACAACTTTTATCGGACAGTACTAATTTTTAGTTAAACTTCTTTTTTGACATAAAAAAAGCAGTTTGATGAAAACGCTTTCATCAAACTGCTAATAATTATCAATATAACAATAATTTACGGGGATTTTACCAACTGTTTTTTACCATTATGTCGTTTTTAGAAATCATTAACTTTAGTCGAATGATTGCATTGTGATACTGGCAATCTCTGCTAACTCCTCCGCATCTCTGCGGTCAAGCTCTGCAAAGGTATACGGTAGCGGATCTACATTCTTATTCTTGTATAAGACCTCATAGTGTAGATGTGGAGCGTATGATAGCCCACTATTACCAGAGAATGCAATTATATTACCACGCATAACTCGACTTCCTACATTGAGTAGAACCTTATCGAGATTGCTGTACTTGGTCTTATAATCGCCGTGATTGATAGTAACGGTCAATCCGCTCTGTCCCTTTGTCTCAATAGAGCTTACCGTTCCGTCGGCAGTGGCAAAAACAGCAGTGCCCTCTGGTACAGAGTAATCCAATCCCTTGTGGAAGTGCTTGGTCTTGTAGAACGGATGTATTCTATATCCATAGGAAGCTCCAAGTAGATTTAAATTCCTGTTATTTACGGGTTGTATAGAAGGGATTTTATTCACATCAACAGCGTTAGAGTCAATATGGCGAAGTGTACTGGCCATCGAACTGCTCTGTATAGTAACGTTGTAATCAAGCGTGGCTAATTTTGCATTAAAGATAGCAGATAATTCTCTATTGGTTAGATTATTCAATGAATCAATAGAAATAGTATTTCTGCTCAATGAATTACTGTCATTAGAGTACTTAGCTTCAAATACTAATTCATAGATACTGCTATCCCTTCGTTCAATATCTGAGATAATATGAGAGAGGCTATCGAGTGATGCCGTAAGCTCATCTAACCTTTGACGTAATTGTGTATTGCTCTGTTTAAGAGAGTACTCGATGGGTGTGTCGAAGAATTTAGAGAAGACATAGTAGCACAGTGTGGCAAATACCACACCGTACACTATTCTTTGTAACCATTTCTTCAGTGATTTCACTTCTTATATTATAGTTTAGATTTACATAATTCCACAGCGTGAGCAAGTGCCTTTTCGAGTCCCGAGGAGTCTTTGCCACCTGCCGAAGCAAGGTGAGCAGGACCACCGCCACCGCCACCAATTAACCTCGCTGAATCCTTTACAATATCACCTGCCTTTAACCCTGCCTTTACAACATTGGCACCAAGTCCTACAACTATCAGTGGACGCTCGCCATAGTTAGTGGCAAGAATCACAACCGCATCTTGGTCACCACTGATAATCTCAGAGGCTATGTGCTTTAAGCTCTCAGGGATAATTGTCATAAACTCAGATATTATGTTATATCCATTATGTGGTTCGCTTAGGTCCTTAAGCTCCTTAGATATAAACTTATCACGAGAATGACGAATTTCCTCCATCTGTTTAGCTACGGTACTATTGTCATTGATTAGCTTTTGTAATCCAGTGGTGAATTGCTTTGTACCTAGCATTTGGCTAATCTCTTTGAGTATACTTTCGTTTTCGTAGGTTAGTTCCTCTGCGTGCACTCCAGTTACAGCCTCAATACGGCGAATACCAGCCGAAGAGCTGCCCTCGCTTACTATCTTAAACTGCCCAATTGAGCCAGTTGCTAGCACGTGAATACCTCCACAAAGCTCTACGCTATCGCCAAAACCGATTACACGTACCTTATCGCCATACTTTTCGCCAAATAACATCATTGCCCCAAGCTCCTCGGCCTCTGCCATAGAGCACTCCCTACGCTCTAGAATTGAACTGTTTGCTCTAATTAGGCTGTTAACTCTACGCTCAACCAAGCGAATCTCTTCGTCTGTGACTTTAGAGAAGTGTGAAAAGTCGAAACGAAGATAGTTAGGGGTCACCAGCGAACCCTTCTGCTCAACGTGTGTGCCTAGTATCTCACGTAGTGCAAAGTGCATAAGGTGAGTTGCAGTATGGTTTGCAGCCGAAGCATTACGCTTATTACTATCTACTCTTGCGATAAACTCTCCCTTTAGGATTTCGTCTGTTGGCAATTCCTTAGCAATATGCACTGTAAGGTTATTCTCCTTAAGGGTATCGATGATATCGATGGTTGAGTTATCTGAGATGAGCTGCCCTATATCTCCAACCTGCCCACCACTAGCACCATAGAATGGAGTGCGGTCTAAAACTACTTGGTAGTTAGTCTTATTCTTCGAGGTTACCTTGCGATACCTTGCAATTCTAACCTCGCACTCGGTATTGTCATAACCAACAAATTCGCTACGCTCAATAGGGTGTATCTCTACCCAATCATCGCTCTGCACCGCTGCTGCACTTCTCGAACGCTCCTTTTGTTTCGATAGCTCCGCTTCAAATGCTTCAAGGTCGATCTTTATACCCTTCTCCTCCATAATAAGTTCGGTGAGGTCAATAGGGAAGCCATAAGTGTCATAGAGTACAAAAGCATCACGACCACTCATCATACCATTCTCAAGCGTCCAACTGCCATTTTCGATGAGTGCAATACCTGTTGCAAGAGTACGAAGGAATGAATTTTCCTCCTCACGTATAACCTTATCAATAAGCGATGCAGATGCCTTTAGCTCTGGGAACTGTTCGCCCATTTGCGCCACAAGCGTTGGCACTAATTCACACATAAATGGCTCACGAACTCCAAGATATGTATATCCATAGCGTACTGCACGGCGAAGGATTCGACGAATTACATAACCTGCCTTAACGTTCGACGGAAGTTGCCCATCGGCAATAGAGAACGAAATAGCACGTAAGTGGTCAGCTATTACACGGCTAGCAATAGTTGCCATCTCTTTGTTTGCGGGATTTTTATCTGGTTGCAGCTCCTGAATCTTTTGGAGTAGGGGTTGGAATACATCAGTGTCGTAGTTGCTACGCTTACCCTGAACCACCATACAGAGTCGCTCAAAGCCCATACCCGTATCTACGTGACAGGCTGGAAGTGATATTAGTGAGCCATCAGCCATACGATTGAACTGCATAAATACTAGATTCCAAATCTCTATAACCTCAGGGTCATCTTGGTTTACAAGTGATGCACCATCAACCTTTGAGGTGTCCTCACGTAGGTCATAGTGAAGCTCAGAGCACGGTCCACAAGGGCCTGTTGCTCCCATCTCCCAGAAGTTATCTTTCTTATTTCCCATTAATATATGGCTCTCAGGTAGATACTTCTTCCAAAGATCATATGCCTCTTGGTCAAAATCAACACCATCCTCTTTGTTGCCCTCAAATACTGTTGCATATATACGGTTAGGGTCTAACTTATATACGCTTACAAGTAGTTCCCACGCCCAGTCAATAGACTCTTTCTTGAAGTAATCAGCAAAGGACCAGTTACCAAGCATTTCAAACATAGTGTGGTGATATGTATCGTGCCCCACCTCGCCCAAATCGTTGTGCTTTCCACTAACACGTAGGCACTTCTGTGTATCAGCAACCCTTGAGCTAGTCGCTGGTTCGTTGCCTAGGAAAATATCCTTAAACTGGTTCATCCCAGCATTAGTAAACATAAGTGTAGGGTCATTTTTGATAACCATTGGTGCCGATGGAACGATGGTATGTCCCTTAGAGGTAAAGAATTCGAAAAATTTCTGGCGAATCTCCTGTGATGTCATAATATTATGTTATCTATTTGTTTAGTTGTTCAATGAGATAATAAGTTATACACTATTGTCGTTTGTATGACAATTTAGGGTGTTAATAACTCTTTAACGCTAAAAATGTAATTTTAGCCCACAAATTTACAGTTTTTTTCTAACTTTGTAGAGAAATACGCCAATATTTTTATCCATTTAACAATAGTAAAGAGCTATCAATACAAAAATACATACATATTTTCGTGACAACTATATCATACCTTTTAGGTTATGGATATATCGTTTTGTCTTTAGATTACTAGTGTTGTTGATATTTATACTACTGGTAAACTTTACATTTTCGTACTTTTTTTCCACACCTAAAATGTGGCAACTTCGTAGTGATGCGCTCAAGACAGTTGCAGATTACGAGCTATTACAGAAAGAAATTAAACTGTATAGCGAGATGGTTGCACAAGTCACAGAGAAAGAGCGAAGATTATATCGCTCAATATTTTCGCAAGATACCATCGCATTTAACCCTGCTGTTAACTATTTTAATACGGAGAGTAACTATGGCAGATATAACTCACTAGTGGTACAGGCAGAAAGACAACTCAGTGAACTAAAGGAACAGATATATAGAGCATCAGTTTCGCTTGATGATATTGAACTACTTGCTCGAAGCCGTGATGCAATGTCCGATAGAGTTCCTGCAATCTGGCCCTTAGATAGAGCATTCCTTAGAGGGAATATTGGAGCATTTGGTTGGAGAATTCACCCAATATGGGGTGGTAGACGCTTTCACGATGGTATTGACCTCGCAGGTCCTGTGGGAACGGAAATTATCACAACGGGTGACGGTGTGGTTAGTTTCGTTGAGCGTAGAGCAAATGGTTATGGCTTAAATGTAATAGTTGATCACGGCTTTGGCTATAAAACTCGCTATGCTCACCTCTCTAAAATTAGCGTGGTCAAGGGACAAAACCTAAAGCGAGGCGATAAGATCGGCGAACTCGGAAACACTGGTGACTCAAATGGCCCTCACCTACACTATGAGGTTATACATCGAGGAGAGACAGTTAATCCGATTGGTTACTTCTCAAGGGATATGAGTAGCGAAGAGTACCAAGCAGTACTTGCAAATGCACGTGCAACTACCTATGAATTAGATAGTAGAGAGAGTAACTAGAGTAGGGGAGCTTAATTCTTAAGAGTTAATGTATAGCAAACTTTTCGTGGCTATACTCTCAATCACAGTGCTCCAAGCGAAGACCCCTAAGATACCAACACGATTTGCCTTTATAATAGTAGAAGAACAAGATTATATCATCCCTCTCCCTCCTCTCCTCTCTCCTCTTCCCCCTCCTCTTCGCATCTTCAGATTTGTGACTAAAATTCACCAATTATATGAA
>CAYJLU010000105.1:0-5041 GCA_964371395.1 uncultured Rikenellaceae bacterium
GCGTGTCTAAAAAACATTTTTGGGGCTTCCTGCTTCGCCTAAATCCTCACGTACTATAGTACGCTGCGGTTTATGCTCACCACGAAGCCCCAAAACTGAATTTTTATACCCACTCATACACAAAAGGAGACCGTTGCAAGTCGGCGATATTTTAAAGATAACTCTAATTACTTTAGGTATGCTCCTTTCATAGCCCTTAGAGCCATCTTCAAAATCTCATCCACCTATCAACGCTCTTCATAGCGGAGCAATACATAAGTTTTGCAATGGTCTCTGTATAGATGTGTTTTTAAAGTTATAATAGATATATATAATAATGTTATGTTAAAGATTGCTATTTTTCCGGGCTCTTTCGATCCCTTTACGGTTGGTCACGAAGCAATTGTGCGTCGGGCGTTAACTATATTTGACTCGGTTGTCATAGGTATTGGTATTAATACAGCAAAGTCAGGTTTTTTAAGTCCTGAGAACAGGCGATGCCTTATCGAGGATGTATTTGCGAAGGAGCATAGGGTAACGGTGAAGTGTTATGAGGGTTTGACAATAGATTTTTGCGAGGCACAGCGTGCCACTCATATTATAAGGGGTCTTAGAAACTCAGAGGATATGGAGTTTGAGCGTTCCATAGAGATTCTTAATCGTAGTATGTCAAACACTATTGAGACTATATATATGTTGACTGCGCCCGAACATATTCATATCAGTTCGTCAGTGGTTCGAGAACTCTATCATTTTGGGCGTGATGTGTCGACGTTATTGCCCCCTAGGATTAATATTGAGAACTATCTTTAGAGGTTCAATGTGAGGGCAGCTAAATTTTATTTTTTTTGTGAAATAATGAATAGACGATGTGTCTTAGGAATCTTTTTTTTTGATTATTTCATAGAGATTTTGTGGTGAAGTGGCAGTTACGTAGGCTATCATAGTGTGTAGAATGTGATGTTTTTAGTGGTTGAAAATGAAGTTTTTATAAAATTTGTCATATAGTTTCAAAAATATGGCATAAAGTTAAAAGTGTTTCTTTGGTGTGTTTTGACTTAACTTTATATATTTGTATGAAGACATAGAAGTGTATTAAATAAAACTTAAAAATTATGAAACGAAAATTTACCCTAAAACTACTATTGTGGGGAGTAGTGTTATTTTTTATTTCTGGTTGTGACCCGACTACCACTCCGTCGCAGGAACCAGTTGAACCCAGCACTAAGCTGAATCTAGTTATTACCTCTACTGATATTACCGAGACATCAGCTAAGATAACCGTAACGCCAAGTATTGACACCCATAGCTATAAGGTTGCGTACCTATCTAAAGCTGATTATGATAATACAATGGCATCGGAGGGTATAACTAACTACCTATCGAGTAAAGTCACTGAGACTAAGAAGGGGACTCTGAACTTTACGATGAGTTCACTTACCAGTGACACTGAGTACGTGGTTTTTGGTATTGGAGTAGATGCTAAGAGTTATAATAACAGCGAGATTTATATTCATAAGTTTACAACAGTACGCTCATCTGTCAGCCCTGATTTCACCATTGCCACTTCCAAGATTACAAATATTGGTGCCACTATTACAATAACCCCATCTGCCGAAGATGCTTTCTATTATAGCGGAGTGCTTCGAATAGATGAAATAGAGAGTATTGGTGGTCAGAGCAAGATTATCGAAAAGGTGAAATCTATGCTAATGAGTAAGAGCGAGGGAGGCTCTCTAGAGCAGACTATAATGGATCATACCCATAGCGGAACATCTGTTATTGTATATGATACACTGCTACCTAAGCAAAAGTATAGAGCATTTAGCTTTGGACTAGAACTTGACGGTACTGTAACCTCTGAACTCTCAATCACAGATGAGTTTGAAACACTTATGGGTACTACATTTATTCATAGTAATATATCAAATCCAGATTTAAAAACTATAAAAGCGACTGTCACTCCAAGTGATGATCAAACTACTTATATTACCATTGCGTTAAATAAGATATACAGAGATACAATGACTAGTGACGTTCATCTCTATGATCGTTTACGAAAAGAGATTTTATATACAATTGAAATGTTAGACATTGATCTAGCCACTGTTTTATATAAAGGGGAAAGAAATACAACAACTCCATACTCTTTCAAAGATAATGAAGTCTATGTTGTATCTGTGGCACTTGATACTGATCTTAAATTCTTATCAGGTTTTTCGTGGTCGGATCTCTATACACTCACCGCAGCTCCAGAACAGACATTCCAGTTTACACTGAGCGAGACTACATTCAACTCAACAAAAGCTACTATTAAGCCATCTATTGGAGATGAAAGTTACGTAGCAGTAGCTATCGAATCTAGCGTCTATGAATCGTTTGAGAGTGAGACAGAAATTACTGACTATATCCTAACTCTAGTCGAAGAAGAGGATGTAGTTACAGGTGAGCAAACCTTAATCTTTGATAACCTTACGGCTAACACCCAGTACGTTATAGTAGCCGTAGGAATGGATAGTGAATTAGAGGTCACCTCATCTCACCAAATCTCTGCTAAATTTACAACCACAGCAGAACCAACACAGACCTTCGAGTTCGTGGTAAGTGATATTGAGTACTATAATTCAAAGGTAAAGGTTACACCTTCACTTGTAGATGAGAGCTATGTAGTAGTTGCTATCTCAACTCAAACATATAGTGAACTGCGTGGAGATGTTGCTGTTGCTAACCATATTAAATCACTTGTTCAAGCCTCTGATCTAATGACAGGTGAGCAGACTAAATCTATCATCAATCTTGATAGTTATACTGAGTACTATATTGTAGCTATGGGTGCTGACGCATCGCTCAATGCAACTTCTACACCTCAGCTATCGGATAAATTTACCACTAAGGAGAATGAGGTAGCTATCACTGTTGGTGAAATTAAGGAAGGTGTAATTAATTATAGCACAAATGCAACAGAAAGCAATCAAGACTACTTTGTTTGGGCACTTACTACCTCTGAGGTTAATTCTGGAATTCAGACCTACGGAGACCTAAATAGCTATCTCCAAAGTATTTTGATGTCTCAATACTCTTCGTTACCAGAGTCGCAACAGTTACTAATCTACAATGGTAAGGTGTTGAATGGAAGTGCAAGCAGTTCTCAGCCATACACTATCGAAAACCTAACCTATAAACTATATGCGGTAAATACTAAATTCGATGAGAATAAGCAGTCAACAGTCTTTAGCTCAGAAGAATTTACAACTCCTAAAGCTGTCGAAGCACCGTTAAGTAGAATTGATATAGGTGTGGCTGTAAATAGTGAAACCGCTGTTTCTGTAACCACAACGCCTGATAATAGTACAGGAAGGTACTTTACGAGTTTTATGCAAGCAGCGAGCTATAATTCGCTTAGCAATTCTAATCAACTAGAATCTGTTATGACTCAATTTGTTCAAAATCAAATTAATGGAGCTTCAGGGGCAACGACTACTGATAAGGTACACTCGATAACAACAGCAGGTGCTGTAACAAGGAATATAAATGGCCTGACTCCAGGACAGACATATAGAATCTTTGTAGTAGGTATAGCTGATGACGGTACTTTGTCAACATCACTCTTCTTTAGTGACGAATTTACTATGGACGGCGAACTAATCGCTGGTACACTTGATGTAGAGGTTGATTTCTACGGTTCGATATTTGTAAGTTGTGATATTACCCCAAGTAATAATAACTTTAGGTACTATACCACTGCTATAAAGCAGAGTGAAGTGTCGGGTCTGACCGATGAGCAGATAATCTCTAAGATTGAACAAGAACTGACACATCTAATTAATGAATACAGTGACACAAATACTGGCTTTAATTATCTAACCTCTCAAGGAAGGCGAGTATCATCACTTCCGCAAACCCTTGCGCCAAATACACAGTATAGGCTTTATAGTATAGGGGTTTCGTATCCTGTAAAGGCAACAACAGCATTGCATAAATCTGAAAGCTTCACTACACACTCTTCGTTAAATATTCAAGTTTCAGCATCGGATATTACTGAAACTTCAATGAAGTTGAATGTTCAGGCATCAAATAGTAATGATACATACTTCATTGGTTTGGTAACCAATTCAGCCTATACATCACTATCAAGTAGTGATCTTATAGAAGCTCTACTAGGCCCACATAGAGAGGCGACTAAGAATATGACTGATATTCAGAAGGAGAGTTATTACCGTAATAATGTAGTACGAAGTGGTACAAGTTTATCAACCGTTGTATCTGGACTAGTCACTAATACAGATTATAGAATACTGTACTTTGGTGTAGATGTTTATGGTAATGTAACTACACCTAGCTTAAGTGTCTCTTCAATATATAGAACAACAGGACTACTTGATGTTGACTTTGGTTTCACATTAAATAGTGTAAGTCAGAACTTAGAGGCTAATATTACTGTGAGACCTGAAAATTCGAGTATAAGATACTATACAGGTATATATGAAGCAAGTGTCGTGTCGAGTGTCACAGATGCTAAGTTTGCTCAGTATGTAATAGGTCAACTTGAAAATGAACGCATAGCATCGGGCAAGACTGCTTCTGTATTCTATAGTGAGATTACACATACTGGTAATATATCATACAATACAGCACCTCTAAGAGCTGGTGTTAGTTATGATATATTTGCCTTTGGTCTCGATTTAAATGGTACGCAAACCTCTGATATTGTCTTTAAGAATCCGGGTCTAATAATAGAATTATATGGTCAACAGGCGAGGATCTCACAGAAAGCTAATCAGAGAGTGGCAACGCCTGCTAGATTAGATCAAAACGATATAATTATACCGAAATTTTAATAGTAGTGTAAGAGTATTATAATACAACTAGGAGGTTGAAGTATATAATCCTTCTAATCTAAAGAGAGGGGGCAGTTGTGATTTTAATCACAGCTGCCCATCTCTTTGCGAGACCGTTGCAAGGCGGCGATATTTTAAAGATAACTCAAATGACTCTTCAGTCACATACTTAGGTATGCTCCTTTCATAGCCCTTAGAGCCATCTTCAAAATCTCATCCACCTA
>CAYJLU010000106.1:0-4885 GCA_964371395.1 uncultured Rikenellaceae bacterium
CTGCAGAAGAGGCACTTCTTGGTGCTATTGGTATTGCAGATGAGGTTGCAAATGTAAAAATTTCGGACCCTATTAATGCAGAGATTCAGTCACCGGGTACAGGTCTTCTAGAGGTTGAGTCGTGGTTTAGCTACAATTCAATTGCCGATTTTACGAACAATGTTCGTGGGATTAAAGAGGCGTATTTTGGTAAACTGTGTACAGATGAAGCGAGCTTTGATATAGATACCACACCAGCTGCAAATTCGATTGGAGCTTATGTTGCTGCCCGAGATGCTGAAAAGGGAGAAGCAGTAGTTGTAGCCTTGAACGATGCTATTGCAAAGGTTGGAACTATGACAGCTCCATTTAGAGATAACCTATCTTGGAGTGATGCCAATACAGCTGCAAAGAATGCGGTAGCTGCTGTTCAATCGGCACTCGAAGATGTACAAAGTGTAGTAGAGTAGTACCAATGTCTAACTAATATGTGTCAAGTGCTGTGAAATTAACAGAGAGAGATATTGGTTATATATATAATATCAATAAAATGAAGAATATATTATGTAAAATAAGTTGCTTATCAACAGTGATAATGCTTATTACTCTACCGAGTTGTGATAAATATGAACCAATTGATCCAGATGATTCACATCAGGAAGAGTTTCCCGAAGAATATTATGCAGGTGGCATATTAGGAACAACAGAGGTATGGGGAAGTAAGTGCTTTGAGCAACCAAGCCCAGCAGTTGAAATTGCTGGGATGGCAAATTCGTTTCTTCACGGAGAGGCCATTTTTGAGGGTAATTTCGTGACGGAACTCAATGATGAGGACTTTCCGATGCGTGGACGAGGACCGCTCTCTATTCGCTCATCTTGCCTAAATTGCCACCCCGGATATGGTCACGGAAAACGCTTGGGTGATTTCGGTAACGATATTATAGGCTTTAACACTCACACTCGCGAAACTGGCAACGGTTACCTTTTAGTAGTCTATGGTCCTGGTGCAGATGGTGTTTTTGGGGCAAACGAACCGATAATTTCGGGCATTACAGGAAGTGATTATACGGATGCGGCGAATGATGACTTTTTTGTTTCTGAGCTTACAGGTATGCCTCAAACACAATCCAATGAACCATTCAAAGCACCTATTGACGAGGATAAAATTATAATCAAGTGGCATAAATACACTGACGAACACGGAAATAAGTATGCAGATGGTACATCTTATGATCTGATATATCCCGAAGTAATTATTCCCGAAGATGCCTTTAGCTATACCAGCAGTAACCTACAAGCGGGGAACTACGATGTTCGGATTGAGGCAACAATCGGAATTTACGGTTCGGGATTGTTGGATGCAATCATCGAAGAGGATATTGATGCTGAGTATAACTCACAAGTTGGAGAGGTTTGGGGTGGACGTAGAGGTGCGCCAAAGCAACAGCCTGATGGAACGACACGTAAGGGTCGCTTTACCTATGGTCTGACTCGTGGCACACTACAATATGGAGCTGGTTCTAATGCCATTTGGAACATAACCAACGTTACAAAGGAGGGTTCTAATTCGGAACATCAGTCAAACTATATGACGACATTCTATGCAGAGCAAGCGTCTAACGACCCTGAGGTCTTGTCTAAACTTACTGACACATATTACAGTTTCCTTATCGGTGCTACCCAAGAGGAGACAAAGAACAAGATCTATAACTATTTGATGTATAACAGTACTTATGGTGGTGCAAAATATGCCTCCAGAGCCGAAGTTGATCCCACCACACAGAAGAAAGCAGAATTAAACCTAGATGATTACACCGATTTTATGGTGTGGCATAGAGGCTTGGCTGTTCCTGCGGCACGTAATACAGGTACAGAGGAGTACAAACGAGGCAAAGAACTATTTGAACAGATGTCCTGTACTGCTTGCCACCGTCCATCGTGGACAACGGGAGCAGATAACTACGTTGGAGATGCAGATATGGCAGGTAAACTACCGAAATATCCAAATCAGAAAATTTGGCCCTACACCGATATGTTACAGCACAATTTGGGTATGAAGAATAATATTCGCACAGGTTGGTGTCGCACAACACCTCTCTGGGGGCGTTTCCTAAATAACGTAGCTAATGGCGAGAGTAGTCACTTGCACGATATGCGTGCCCGTAACTACGAGGAGGCAATTATGTGGCACAAGGGACAAGGTAAGTATTCGAGCGATCAATTCCGTAAACTCTCAAAGAGTGACCGTGATGCTGTTGTGAAATTCCTACAATCAATTTAATCAGAGATAATGGATTTAGAGATCTTTAGTGGACTTGCTATCGGAGCTGTAACATTCCTAATCATTGGGTTCTTTCACCCTATTGTTGTTTGGGCTGAATATTATTTAAGCTATAAATGTTGGTGGATTTTTCTTGTGTTAGCATTAGTGGGTATTACTCTCTCGATACTTATAGAATCACTATTTCTATCAGCTACTCTTGGAGTTTTTGGATTCTCTTCCCTCTGGAGTATTAAGGAGGTGATCGAACAAAAAAGACGAGTTGAAAAGGGGTGGTTCCCTATAAATCCTAAAAGAAAATAGTAACTCAGGGCTCACAGAAATATTATTTTCTATGAGCCTTCTTCTTTATAATTATGTTAAGAAAAATTGCATTTACCCTCTTCATTGTAGTTACGCTGGTATTAGTAGTGGCAACGATAGTAGAAAAATATGAGGGCACATCCTTCGTTGGCGATGCCATATACGGGGCTTGGTGGTTCTATATACTATGGACAGCTATGGCTCTGTATTCGGCTCTTTATATCTGTAAAATCAAACTATACAAACGCTTAAGTAGCTTTATGCTACATCTCTCATTTTTGTTAATACTACTAGGTGCAATTACTACGGCACTTACTTCCCAAAGAGGAGTTTTATACTTACCCTATGGCCAGGAGCAGAGCTATTTTCAGGGTGATGATAATGCGAAGCATTCACTCCCATTTAGCATTTCATTATCAAAATTTGAAGTGGAGTATTATAGCGGAACTTCCGCACCTGCCGATTACATAGGCCATATTACATTTCTCACAGAGGATGGAGTAGAGATAGAAGCGAGAGTATCAATGAATAATATCGCAAAATATAAGGGCTATCGTCTCTATCAATCTAGTTATGATAGCGGTGGGAGTTGGCTCACTATAAATCGAGATGTTTATGGCATACCCATTACATATTGTGGGTATATTCTACTCGCATTGTCTTTTTTATGGATGCTCGTTGATCCGCAAGGAGCATTTCGAGCTTTGTTGCGTTCACCTATATTAAGGAAATCAGCCACTATAATTGCATTTGTCCTTTGCTCATTAACCTCAACGTGGGCAGCACCCTCTTCTACACCGCAAACACTAAGTATTGAACAATGTGAGGCGTTAGAAGATATACAAGTTGTATATAACGACCGTGTAATGCCTATAACAACTCTAGCACGTGATTTTACACTAAAATTAACAGGAGATAACAACTATAAAGATGCTTCCTTCGAGCAGTTCTTTTGGGGTTGGTTGCTCTTTCCTTCTCAGTGGCAAGACGAGGCAATCTTTGAAGTTCCACAGAGTGATAAGCAGCGTTTTTTAGCACTTCGCCCACTTTCGAGTTACGCAGACTTCTTTACCGAAAAAGGGATTTATAAGTTAAATCACTATATGCGCAACACAGAGCAGAAGAGCGAACCTGCACTTCATAAAGAGCTTATCGGTCTAAATGAGAAGATACAACTAGTAGCAATGCTCAGAAGTGGTGCTTTGATAAAGATCTTTCCCTATGAATCTAAATCAGGAAAGATTAATTGGTATTCGCCGATCGATTCACTCCCATCTGATATGGAGCGAGGTCAAGCACTATTTATCAAAAATAGCTTTGATATGTTGCTTTCAGCCTATGCAACAGGAAATAATATTGAGTTTGGAGATATAGCCTCCAAGATTATTTCGTATCAACAAAAGTATGGTGGCGACTCGCTTATCGTCGATATTAAAGTTCGAGCGGAAAAGTTGTACTATTCACTCTCTATAACCGAGATAATGTATCGCTTCAATCTTCTATTGGGGATAGTAGCTATTATTATATTGGTAATTGGGCGTTCTTGTAAATCGGTAGAGAAGTTTGTTGGTCGCTCACTTAGAATTAGTATGATTCACGCAGTAGCCCTACTTGCTCTATATATCGGCTTAAGGTGGTTTATAACAGGGCGTATTCCTTTGGTTAACGGCTATGATACGATGATATTCTTGGGGTGGTGTGTGGCTATAATGACTCTTCTAATTAGCCGAGCGTCAGCTCTGTTTAGTGCAATGGGGACCATACTAGTAGGATTTACTATGCTTGTGGCTACCATCGGTGGATTAAATCCGCAGATTACACCACTAATACCTGTGCTTAACTCACCATTTTTGAGTACTCACGTATGCTGTATTATGCTCTCTTACGCACTCTTTGCCTTTACTTTCATAAATGGTATATTATCGGTAACTCTCGGGCGTGGTGATGATGCACTCGTCGAGCGATTGACTATATATAGCCGTATATTCTTAATGATTGGCTTGGCATTTTTGGCTGTTGGCATATTTATCGGCGCAGTTTGGGCAAATGTAAGTTGGGGGCGTTATTGGGCGTGGGACCCCAAAGAAGTTTGGGCACTAATAACTATGATGATCTACTCTATGCCACTACACTCTAATTCGCTTAAAATATTTCGCTCCCCAAAGATATTTCATATCTATCTTATAATTGCATTTGCATCTGTACTAATGACATACTTTGGCGTAAATTACATCTTAGGTGGTATGCATAGCTATGTTAATGGATAGTGTTTTGTAGCTACTTCCACGTTACGACTCTTTCGTTTATCTTGTCGGTTAGTTA
>CAYJLU010000107.1:0-4851 GCA_964371395.1 uncultured Rikenellaceae bacterium
TCAATACTTACAACAGTATTATTTTAGCTTTATAGCGTTATACACAAAATCGTTATTATAGTAGATGCAATAATCGCAAAGATGCCCAAAAGTCTCTGTAAATGCGAAAAATTTGTTTCTTGCATCTCCCCATTCACTTCTAAGCGTCTGCACCTGCCATGGCAGATTAATCTATATGCTAGTGTACCTCCAAATAATGCTCCTAGGAGTAGTACTGCGAAACCATAGACTGTGAAACCTGAATCTGAGCCAAACCCTTGTGCCAGTATAATAAGTGCAATACACCCCAGAATACAAATAATGCAAGAGATAATTCCTAGAATACCCTGAATCCAAATCAGTGCTTTATATGATCCATTAGTGTGATATTTATCTTCCATAGCTAATGTTTTTAGCGATAGAATACCCATCGCACCTAAAATCACAGCTATAAATATTGCTATTTCCATTGTATTGTAATATTTTTAGCAGATAATCACACCGAGCAAGCTAGTATAGATTATACCGCCAAGATCAATCTAAAATCAACCGCCACACTTAGAGTGACCACAAGCCGTACAAACTAAACAGCCCTCTTGGTATAGAAGTGACTCTTGACCACACTCTGGACATACTGTTCCTCCCTTTGCCTTAGTGCCATTAGGGATGTATTTGTATAGCGCACGTGCAACACCATTCTTCCAAGTATTTATAGTCTCGCTATCAAGTTGTAAGGATGAAACTAATGATACTACGTCGACAATCGGCATCTCATTACGCAGAACCCCCGAGATTAACTTCGCATAGTTCCAAAACCCTTGATCAAATAGGCGAGAGATACCCCCAACGGTATTTCTATACCCATACTTATCCTCATACTGGAAGTCATAACGTGTTCCATTGTCCTCTTCCTTTACCTTGATAATTTCGCCCTTTTCGATGCGTTTAGGTATATACATAGCATCTTCTTCTATCTTACCAGTGAATATCTCATAAGGGATATTGTTGTATAGCCCCACAAAGGCGATCCACTCATCACGCCCATTTCTGAAGCGTACTACCTCAGCCTCTAGGGATATAGGTCGCTTTGCAGGTAGGCTTCTACTCGTTTCGGCTTTATTATCACCCTTCTTGATTAGTACACCCGATCTCGAACCATCACGATAGACAGTTACACCTTTACAACCCTCTTGCCAAGCCGTCTTATATACCTCGGCAACGAGTTGTTCCGAAACACTCTCTGGAAGGTTTACAGTCACAGATATTGAGTGATCTACCCACTTCTGAATTGCACCCTGCATCTTCACCTTTGCAACCCAATCAATATCGTTCGAGGTAGCCTTATGGTACGGTGATTTTTCGACTAGGAGATCAATTTCTTGATCATCTAGCTTAGAGATTTGTTCTCTGTTATATCCCACACTCTCAAGGAATGTTATAAAGTGGTGGTGGAATACATTGTACTCCTCCCAGCTATCTCCTACCTCATCAACAAAAGTGATATTTACTGATTTATCGTTAGGGTTGACCTTTCTACGACGCTTATATACAGGTAGGAATACTGGTTCAATACCACTTGTAGTTTGCGCCATAAGTGAGGTTGTACCCGTAGGTGCAATTGTAAGCATAGAGATGTTTCTTCGCCCTACCCTCTCCATTGCAATGGCAAGCTCAGAGTCTGCCTCTTTGATGCGATTAACCATCGGATTATTTACCTCTCTTGCGCTGTCATAAATTGGGAATGAGCCACGCTCTTGTGCCATCTCCACAGAGCTGCGATATGCCTCTACGGCAAGTGTTCTTTGAACCTCAACCGCAAAGTTTGTTGCCTCATCAGTACCATATATTAACCCTAGAGCTGCAAGCATATCACCCTCGGCTGTGATGCCAAGTCCACATCTACGACCCTGCAATGCTTTGTCACGAATCTTCTCCCATAGTTGACGCTCAACTCTGCGAATATCGTCAGCCTCTGGATCGCTGTTAATCTTTTCGAGTATCTTTTCAATTTTTTCGATCTCAAGATCAATAATATCATCCATCATACGCATAGCCTTGCGAGTGTGCCCTTTGAACTTCTCGAAGTTAAACTTAGCCTTCTTTGTAAATGGACTATCAACGTATGAATAGAGGTTAATTGCAACTAGTCTACACGAGTCGTAAGGACATAGTGGAATTTCACCACACGGATTTGTCGATACTGTCGTAAAGCCGAGATCAGCGTAACAATCTGCCACTGATTCACGAATAATTGTGTCCCAGAATAGTATCCCCGGTTCTGCCGATTTCCAAGCGTTATGTATAATCTTGTTCCACAGTGTAGTGGCGTCGACAGCTGTTGTTACTTGTGGGTTATCAGAGATAATAGGGAACTGTTGAGTGTACTTCTCGCCGTTTAGTAGCGCGTTCATAAACTCATCGTCTATCTTTATCGAAACATTAGCACCTGTTACCTTGCCACTCTCCATCTTAGCATCTATGAACTTTTCAGCATCAGGGTGCTTAATAGATAGTGATAACATTAGTGCGCCACGTCTACCATCCTGAGCTACCTCACGAGTAGAGTTAGAGTATCGCTCCATAAATGGTACAATACCAGTAGAGGTAAGTGCTGAGTTTAGCACTGGGCTACCCGTAGGGCGGATATGCGAGAGGTCGTGCCCCACACCACCTCGACGTTTCATTAACTGCACCTGCTCCTCATCAATACGAATTATACCTCCGTATGAGTCAGCTGGTGTATGGTGTCCGATAACAAAGCAGTTTGAAAGCGATGCAACCTGAAGTTCATTACCCACACCAGTCATTGGACCTCCTTGAGGAATAACGTACTTAAATTCGCTGAGTAGTTCCATAACCTCCTCCATTGACATTGGATTTGGATACTTCTGCTCAATGCGTACAATTTCCGAAGCTATACGCTCGTGCATCTGTTGTGGAGAGCACTCAAATATACGACCCCAAGAATCCTTTAGAGCGTACTTGCTTACCCATACAGTTGCTGCTAGTTCGTCGCCCTTGAAGTAATCTCTTGCGCCTGCTACTGCTTCTTCGTAGGTGTATTCTCTAACGTTTTTCATAGTTTGTTGGTAGTTTATTTATTGTAAAACAATGCCTCACAATGCGCTGTCTCCTCAAAAAAAAATTATATGACAAACAACTTTTGTCATATAATCTATCTACAAAGATAGGGCATTTTTTTTATTTCAAGGGTATGTAATTATCAACAAATTATTTACAATCGTTGTAAAGCTTTGATATTTTTATATGTAAATCACCGTAAAATAAGAGCGTTGAAGTATGTTTTATTATACCTCAACGCTCCCTATTATTGCAAATCTTTTGTCTGCTTTTCTCTTAAGAATTTAAGAGTTAGTCTAGTAGTTCTAGAATCTTGATAGCGGCATCCGTTACCGAAGTTCCCGGGCCAAAGATTGCAGCTGCACCACTCTTATATAGTACATCGTAGTCCTGAGCTGGAATAACACCACCAACAATTACGATAATATCCTCACGTCCTAGTGCCTTAAGTTCACCAACGATTTGAGGTACAAGTGTCTTGTGACCTGCCGCTAGCGATGATACACCCACTACGTGAACATCATTTTCAACTGCTTGACGTGCAGCCTCCTCAGGCGTTTGGAATAGTGGACCCATATCCACGTCGAATCCAATATCAGCATATCCAGTCGAAACTACCTTAGCACCACGGTCGTGACCGTCTTGACCAAGTTTAGCTATCATAATACGAGGTTGGCGACCATTGCGTTCCGCAAAGTCAGCGGCCATCTTCTGTGCCGCATTGAATTTTTCGTTATCTTTCACCGCTGCGCTATATACTCCAGAAATTGTACGAATTGTAGCCTTATATCTACCTACTACTACCTCACAAGCATCAGATATCTCACCAAGTGATGCACGAACCTTCGCCGCCGCTACTGCTAGGGCAAGTAGGTTGCCTTCTCCACCCTTAACACACTCAGTGATTGCTGCTAGTGCTGCCTGAACAGCCGCCTCATCACGGTTAGCACGAAGCTCATTGAGACGCTCGATCTGAGAGATACGAACTGCTGTGTTATCGACATCAAGAATATCAAGTGCATCTTCCTTCTCTAGGCGATACTTGTTGATACCCACAATTGTCTGCTCACCACTGTCGATCTTCGCTTGAGTACGAGCTGCTGCCTCTTCGATACGCATCTTAGGAACACCAGTCTCGATAGCTGCTGCCATACCACCTAGCTTTTCAACTTCTTCGATAAGTGACCACGCTTTGTGCGCAATCTCGTGAGTTAGGCTCTCAACGTAGTACGAACCTGCCCAAGGGTCAACAGCCTTACAGATGTTGGTCTCCTCTTGAAGGTAGATCTGAGTGTTACGTGCGATACGTGCAGAGAAGTCAGTAGGAAGTGCAATAGCCTCGTCAAGCGCATTAGTGTGTAGCGATTGAGTGTGGCCAAGTGCCGATGCCATAGCCTCGATAGCCGTACGTGCAACGTTGTTGAATGGATCTTGTTCAGTTAGCGACCAACCAGATGTTTGAGAGTGAGTACGAAGTGCTAGTGACTTCTCGCTCTTAGGGTCGAATTGCTTAACGATCTTAGCCCATAGAAGACGTGCAGCTCGCATCTTTGCAATCTCCATAAAGTGGTTCATACCGATTGCCCAGAAGAACGAAAGGCGTGGAGCAAAACTATCTATGCTCATACCTGCGTTAATACCCGCTCTAAGGTATTCAAGTCCATCGGCAAGGGTGTATGCAAGCTCAATATCACAAGTTGCACCAGCCTCCTGCATATGGTAACCAGAGATCGAGATAGAGTTGAATTTAGGCATATTCTGCGAAGTGTACTCGAAGATATCTGCGATAAC
>CAYJLU010000108.1:0-4812 GCA_964371395.1 uncultured Rikenellaceae bacterium
AGATTTTGAAGATGGCTCTAAGGGCTATGAAAGGAGCATACATAAGTATGAGACTGAAGAGTCATTAGAGTTATCTTTAAAATATCGCCGCCTTGCAACAGTCTCCTTGAGTAATCATTAATCGTATTACAACAAACGAGCGGCGAAATTTTAGATACACAACTAATTACTTAGTGGTTATATCTAAAATTTCGCCGCTCTTTTTGAGATAAGCTAGTTATATTTATCTACATTAAACCTATATTAAATTAGATTTAAGTACTACAACTTTTGGAGTTTCTCACCCATAAGGCTCGGTAGGTATGTACTAGTTGGACTACCCTTGGTATAGTTACCTGTACCAGAAGGAAGACCACCACTTACTCCCACCTTATCATTTAGCAACTGTACAGATGACACACGGCCAATACCAGAAACAGTTGCACCTAAATTAGATGGCCACACATAGAAGTTATTTGTATATGTATAAGGACCAAAATGATTTGAAGAATACCCTACAATTGGTGTCGCACTAGCCTGTGTCGATGTAATCGTTCCTGTATTATAACAGTAAGAGATATCTGAACTGTAGCTAGAACCTACAATACCTGCAACAGCTGAAGAACCAGTCCTTGATGTAACTCTACCTATGTTATAGCATAGCGATATAAGTTTACCATTAGTTGTACCACCTACAATACCTCCGACGTTACTAGTACCTGAAACAGTTCCTCGATTATAACATCTAGTCACTTGTGCATCCGAAGTCATTGAACCTACAATACCTCCTGTCATACTATTACCAGTAACAGTAGCGCTGCTTGAACATAGATTAACTGTTGATGAGGCAAGAGAACCTACAACGCTACCTACATATGATTGATCTGCACTAGAAGTTATAGTGCCACCTACAATTTGACAATTTTCAATCAAGGCGTTTCCTTTGACAGAGCCAGCTACCGCACCTACGGTTCCATTTGAAGAGGTAATTTGAGGTGATGAAATTGTTACATCACGCACTATTGCTCCATCAAGACCACCAAAAAGACCCGCTCCACTAGCTGAGGTACTTGTAATCTTAAGTCCACTGATTGTATTGTCTCCTCCTTCAAATACACCATTAAATCTATTGTCAATCGTTCCAATAGGAGTCCAATTCGAGTATGAAGAGAGACTAATACTCTCAGTTAGTATAATAGTTTTTCCGTCATACGTGTTTCCTGCATTTACAGCAATTGCTATATTGCGAAGGTCGCTTGCACTGTCCACTATTGCAACCGATGGGTCTGGAGTCCACACATTAGATTCGCCTGATATGCTAGGGAGGTTCACCTCTGGAGAAGTCGCCTTAGAGTAATCATCAGCAAGTCCGTCATTCGACCCAACTAAATTATTCAACTCCTCTGCCGTTAATAGTCTTTGAGAGCCCTCTGTATTGCTTCCAATATCACTTCCCCATATATAGAAATTATTAGTAAGTGTAGTGGATGTTGCAGAACCTACTATACCGCCTCTAGTAGTTGACCCAGTAACTGAAGATGAATTATAGCAGTTAGATATGGTTGAAGACGCACTTTTACCTGCTATACCACCAATTTGACTAGTTCCGCTAATGGCACCAACATTATAGCTCAGTGTAATCGATTCTCCACTGTTATTACCTGAAACTCCACCCACCATATTATCACCTACAACAGTACCTGTGTTATAGCAATTACTTACAGTCGAATTAGTAAGAACACGCCCTACTATACCGCCAACTTCATCCTCAGCACTTAACGTCGCACTATTCGAGCAGCTAGTCACCGTGGTCGTTCCGCTAATCTGACCTACGACTCCACCTAGAATCGATGTAGTCTTTGTACTTTCGATTGTACCACCATTAACAACTCTACAATTCTCAATCAGTGAATTATCTGAGGCAAAACCTACCACTGCACCAGTATTTTCAAACGCTGAATTAATTTGTGGTGAGTCCAGAACTACATCCTTTACCGTACCTCCAACTACACGACCAAAGAGTCCCTGTCCGTTGTAAGCTGCGCTAGTGATTGTCAGGTTTGATATTGTGTGGTTACCGCCATCAAACTCTCCTTTAAATGGAGCATACTCCGTTCCAATTGCTGGCCAATTTGAGTATGATGATAGATTAAGGTTACTTCTTAACTTTACTGTCTTACCCATATAGTCATATCCTGCATTTACATCATCGGCAAAGGCTTTTAGTTGTTCTGCTGTTGTGATTATCAACTCCTGTGAGTCACCTACTGCCATAGAATAGAACATTCCAGCCTCATAGCTCTTTGTTACTGGTGCAGAGAAAATCCACTCCAAACCACCATCATATACCAGCTTAAAACTAACTGTACGAGTTCCGTTTGTTGGGTGAACAGCCATATAGGTCTTAATATTCTGCTTTGCTCCAACGCCTGTGCTATAGTCCACTCGATATGTTACACCCTCCGAGCTATCTGAATACTCAATATAAGATGGTTTGTTATAAGTCTGAGTATTAATGGTTATAACGAGAATTGCCATCTCGTGAACAAATGTAATTGTTCCTGTCGGTGAGTAGTTAAACTCAGATTTCATTAACACTGCATCGTTAATTGTAGAGATCTCAGTTTCCTGAGCAGATACCTGATCTGCAAAACTTAGAGCCTCAGCATTACGTGCATTTAGAGTCAGTGCACTACTTGATGGGTAAACAGCTGTATAATCGTTGCCCTCAGTTAGAGTAGCCTCGCCTACAAACTTACCACTCTTCTGATTGTCATCACCTGAGTAGGTAAAATCACCAACTCTATCTCCAGCTGCATCATATACGGTAATAACATCTTTATCACCCTCTACATTACGCCAAGTCACTACGATTTCGTCTACTTCTTGTTCTAGATTTACTCGTGTATCAACTCCCTCGGCAGCAGTCGATGCGATTAATTGAGTGACATTAGGCTGTGGAATAGATTCATAAGCTGACTGCTGACACCCAAAAATGGTCGCAGCTATGAGCACCACACTACATTGTTTTAGAAATTTCATCCTTTTCTGATTTAAAATAATTTATATACTTTTAACCATAAAAAGACCAAATAAGCACTATCAATCTTCAAACAGTTAAACTCCATAGCTACTGAAACACTAACGTCTTGAGCTATACTGCGCAAAGATATAAAACATTTCTCAGTTTACCAAACCCCAAAATCTCTTTAAA
This sequence comes from uncultured Rikenellaceae bacterium, assembly GCA_964371395.1. GTDB lineage: Bacteria > Bacteroidota > Bacteroidia > Bacteroidales > Rikenellaceae > Mucinivorans. The sequence continues at coordinate 3,194 of CAYJLU010000108.1, forward strand.
GTACTACTTGTTAATACTATAAAGATATGCAAAGTATAGTATAAGCCTCAAAATATAGCAATACTATTGCTGTTCGCAGAGGATATGATGGCGTGTAAGTAAAGCAGCACCGATAACTCCACCACTATGGTCAAGTTCGCTTAATCTTATATGCGAATCATTGTTAACAAGCGATAGCGAGTAACGAGATAGTGCGGTACGTATAGGAAGTAATAGATAGTCATTTGCCTTTGATAATCCTCCGCCGATAATTACAGTATCTGGATTAAAGAGATTCATTAGCACTCCAATACTACGACCTAATTTCTCTCCAATCTGCCCTATAAGTTCGATACTTAGCACATCTTCGTTTATTGCAGCCTCAACAATGTCTTCAAATGTTATCTTGGAATTATCGGTCAATTCACTATCAAGGATAGTTGAACGTCCCTCCTTGATACTCTTAAGAAGCATATTCTCAAGTGCCACTCCCGATGCCTCTGTCTCAAGACATCCCTTCTTGCCGCAGTGACAGATAATTTGATTATCAAACATTGGGATATGTCCAAACTCACCCGAGAAACCAGACTTTCCGTAGTATAGTTCGCCTCCGATGATAATACCTACTCCAATACCTCTATCTGCATTAATAAAGAGTCTATTTTCGTTACGATTTTCGCCGTTAATAACATACTCTGCAAAGGCTACGGCACGTGTATCATTCTCCACAATAGTTCTAATTCCAGTACGCTGCAATAGTATAGTAGATAGCGGAGTATTGCCCATATTAAGGAAGCTATAACTAAATCCACCAACTGAGTCTACCCTACCACGCACAGTAACTCCTTGTCCTAATATCTTATCTTTTGCAATATCAAATTCCTTAATTGCAAGTTCAATATGCTCTACAATTAGATCGAGAGTCTCTGAAGATGACATAGTATAGACATCTAGGACAGATTTTTGTTTAACAATATCCCCGTTCATATTACATAGCGCAAAACGAAGGTTCCCATTAGCTGCCTCAACGCCCAGAAAGTATCCAGCATCATCACGTAGAGCAAATGAGGCAGGTCGTCTTCCGCCTGTGGTCTCTATTTTGCCCATATCCTTAATGTAGTTATCCTTAACTAGCTCTGAGATAAGTTTGGTAATAGTAGGTGTGCTTACATTGAGACGTTGCGATAATTCTGCTACTGTAAGCAATGGCTCCTCGGCAAGGGAGCTAATAATATGTCTCTTTAATAGATGTGATTTTAGTAGCACTCCACTAGTTGCACTGCCTGCTTCAGGATTAAACAACGATCCAGGTTTTGACATTTTTATCTATTTTTTATATATTTTAAATAATTATTTTACAAATATAGTTATATTTTATAAAAATGCAAATTATTTTGGTATTTTATACGCCTTTTTGCAAAAAAGATACGTATTGCAGGTAAAATAATATATTTATTACACATTACCAATAAAAGTCACCTGCACTATTAACTGAATCATCACTAATTATCATATAGTATTGCAAAAAAACATACTTCTATACCTACTTAGTAAAGTAATTAAACTTCAGATTGAGGTTAATAGTGTTGCAATCTCTGGTCTCTCAATACTTCACAGCACTTCACAGCACTTCACAGCAC
>CAYJLU010000109.1:0-4710 GCA_964371395.1 uncultured Rikenellaceae bacterium
CGCTCACTCGTTGGCTCACCAAATCGGAGGTCGTTTCCACGTTCCTCACGGATGTGCTAACGCTATTGTTCTTGGCAATGTTATTCGCTTTAACTCAACTGCCACAGAGAGGTATGCTGATCTTGCTAAATTAGTAGGAGGAACAACGGCTGAGGATTTTGCTCAAGCAATCGAAAAACTACGATCGGATGTAAATATCGCAGGCTCTCTTAAAGAGTGGGGAGTGTCAGAGGCAGAGTGGAGTGCTAACGTGAAGCAGATGGCAGCGGATGCTATGGCAGACCCTTGCACAAGTTTCAATCCTCGTGTTCCTACACAAGATGAGCTTGAAAAGGTATTCAATGCTTGTTACTACGGTGAGAAGGTAAATTTCTAGCACCCTCTACGTTCTTCAACGTTAAGGAGATTAGGTAAGAGAGGATGTCTCGAATTCAATCGAGACATCCTCTCTTGTGTATGAGTGGGTATAAAAATTCAGTTTTGGGGCTTCCTGCTTCGCCTAAATTGTTTTTTAGACACGCTCCTCTTGTTGAAATCAATAAGGGCTACCCTTTTGGTCTTAACCAAACCATTAGTATGATAAATGATATAATCTCAGCAATTGGTACGGCTAGCCACACACCAATCTCACCCATAAGAGATGGAAGGGTATAGAAGCACACTATCAAACATATATAACCTCTAATAACAGACAGATAATTTGCTCTACGATAGTCTTCAATCGCCTGAAAATAACCCATATACATCATATTGACAGCAAAAAACAGATAACCTATTGCAAAGTATGGTAATCCCTTTGCTGCAATGGCATAGGCGGGATAACTACTATCCAAAAATACGGAAACCATCATAGGTGAAAAGAGAATCACACCTATGGTTATAAGCACTGCAAAGATGATGGCATAGCTCAGCGTTAGTCTAAATGCCTGTGTGACTCTATGATATGATGATGCTCCATAGTTATAGCTAATAATTGGTTGTGCAGACTGCGAAATAGCATTGTTAATCATAAATATTATAGGAAAATAATAGCATACAACACTATATGCCGCTACTCCATCCTCATTATAATAGGTCATAAATACGCTATTTCCCACAAACATCATAACGGCAATTGCTCCCTCACCCAAAAATGCCGCAAAACCTAAGCGAACCATATAGCCAACATTGCGAGCCATTAACCTCAGATTTCTCATAGTTAGTCTCAAGCGATAGAGTCGAAGTGTCCTTGAGAAGAATAGAAGGTATGAAAGTGCCATTAATCCTCCTATGGTAAAGCTGACAGCCGTAGCGATAACTGCCCCCTCAATTCCCATATTCCACTGAGCCACCAATAGATAATCGGCAATTACATTTATAACGGCAGGAACCACTGTACACATCATCGCAAAGTTTGGCGAGCCATCCAAACGAATAAGAAACATTCCCAGATTCTCCATCATAAAGAATATGAGTGATAAAGTGATTATCCTTACGTATATCTCAACGAGTGGTAAGAGTCGCTCAGTGGCACCTAGCCATACCGAAACTTGTTCGCTATTGAAGAACACAAAGAGCGAAAGAATGGTAAATAGTAACTCCGATGCAATGATAGCTTGAGTAATATTGATATTTGCAATCTTGATTTTACCCTGCGACATATGCACAGATGCCACAACTGAACTACCCACACCAAACATCAGTGCAAAGGCAGTAGCAATTAAAAATAGTGGTGCGGCTATATTAACTGCCGCTAGAGCATCACTTCCTGCATATTGGCCAACGAAATAACCATCGGTAATGGTCACAACAATAGCCGAGACCATACCCAAAAGTGTCGGCAGAAGTATCTTTAAATATAGTTTTTTAATGTCTGTCTTCCCCCAATCAATACTATCTCTATTATTTGTAGTTCCCTGCTCCATACTCTTAGGCTGTGTTATTAAATTACGAGTGCAAAGATAACTACTTATAATAAAAAATAGTTATAATGAATTACAATGGTATCACTTGATAAAATTTTAGTAACTTTGTGTAATAATTTAACTGATGTAGTATCTGAATTTATTAATTAAAAACATTACAAAAATTATGAAAAACAGTTGGCAAATTTTAACATTACTCCTAGCAATAGCTACCTGTACTCTTGCAATTAAAGTAACACTTCTTGATAGTAAAGAAGATACCACCATCGAGGTTCTCGAACCTGATACTCAACAGATTATCCTCGACAACATTATGACACGTAGCTCTGTGCGTAAATACACTTCTCAGGAGATAGAAAAGGAGAAGATTGACCTGCTATTAAAGGCGGGTATGGCTGCCCCAACAGCAGGTAATCGTCAACCGTGGGAGCTAATGGTTATAACAGACAAGGAGGTACTAGCTGCAATACCACCAATGATTAAGGGTGCGCATATGGCAGATAAGGCTCCACTTGCTATTTGTGTGCTTGGTAGCCCTGAAAAGGCACTAGTTCCTGATTATTGGATTCAAGATTGTTCGGCTGTAACCGAAAATATACTACTGGCGGCTCACGGTATGGGGCTTGGCGCAGTATGGTGTGGTGCATTCCCGGACAATAACACTGGAAAGGTTGAGGGTATGAGCAAACTTCTTAACCTACCTGAAGGAACATATGCACTTAATGTTATTGTAATTGGGTATCCTGACGCAGAGGCTGTTGTAAAGGATAAGTGGGATGCCTCTAAAGTTCACTATAACACCTATTAGTCAATTCAATGGATAAGATAAAATATATAGTCAATGTCCTAATTATAGCAATTCTACTTGCCACAGTTGCCATTGTCAGGGATGGAAACTTAGGGGGGCATAGTACTAAAGATCTAGTCTCTGCTAGCTCTATGGTAGAGGAGGTGGAAGAGGTGGAGAGAGTGGAATCTGCCGAACGTACAGAAGCGGACGGTACTCGTATAATTAACTCTACCTATATTGCAAAGGATGTTATTGGTTTTGGTGGGAGGACTCCCGTGGAGCTTTATATAAAGGACGACAAAATAGAAAAGGTTGTCTTTTTGGACAATGATGAAACTCCTTCATTCTTCAAAGAGGTCGAAAGCAGTAATATAGCGAATGTTTGGCAAGGAATGTCACTTCAAGAGGCTGCTGTGGCAAGTGTCGATGCTATATCTGGGGCTACTTACACCTCGATTGCAATTATTGAGAATGTAAGGCGTGCTGCTCAATACGGTGCAAGCGTTGAACCTCAGGCTACTAACGTATTGGCTTCAATAGGTATAAAGGAAATTCTTGGTATACTAGTCCTAATGCTAGGGGCTGTACTTACACTACTTAAAAGCAAGAATAAGTTAATGATAACCATACAACTACTACTAAATGTTACAGTTTTAGGCTTTTGGTGTGGTAGTTTTCTGTCGATGTCAACTCTAACCTCGTGGCTTGCAAATGGTATAAACCTATCGATGTCAATAGTTACCGTTGTTATGCTTGGTATTGTTCTAGTTATGCCGCTACTTGGGCGTAAGGGTTCATACTGCCACCTACACTGCCCGATGGGTTCGGCTCAAGAGCTTTTAGGAAGAATCCCTGTGGGTAAACTAAAGCTAAAGTCGAGTGTCAATAAGGCCCTAAATAACTTAAGATACTTTATACTAATTGGACTACTGTTTACTATGTGGCTTGGAGTTGGTTTTGAGATTATGGACTACGAGATATTCTCTGCATTTATATTTCAGAGTGCCTCGACAATTGTGCTGGTAATGGCGGTGGTATTCCTAATTTTGTCGATATTTATACCACGTCCGTACTGTCGATTTATCTGCCCTACTGGTGCGTTGATAACTATGTCACAGAAGACTAAGTAAAGAATTTAGTTTGAATAATTCGAGCTGATTTTTTCCATACTTTGCACACAGTAGAGTATAGAAAAAATCAGCTTTTGATAATTATAGAAATTTCTAATATGAAAAGTGAAAAAGAGAAGATGCTCCTTGGGGAGATCTACAATGCAAATAATGATGCGGAGTTAATTAAAGATAGGCAACAGTGCAAGGCAAAGTGCTCTATCTACAACAATATAAATCCGTTAGATGCCCAACAACGACATATAACTCTTCAGGATATTTTGGGTAAAATGGGGAAGAACATAGTTATCGAACCTAACTTTTGGTGTGACTATGGATATAATATTGAGGTGGGTGAGAACTTCTACGCTAATCACAACCTAACTATACTAGATGGGGCAAAGATTACAATTGGTAGTAACGTCTTTATTGGGCCAAACTGCACTATCTCCTCGGCAACACATCCCACTGATATTCTGAGGCGTAACCAAGGATTAGAGTTTGCACACCCTATAACAATCGGCAGTAATGTATGGCTTGGGGCAGGTGTTACTATCCTTCCCGGGGTAACTATTGGTAGTGGGAGTACTATTGGCGCAGGGAGTATTGTAGTTCGAGATATACCTGCCAATGTTATAGCTGTTGGCAATCCCTGTAAGGTGATTAAAGAACTTTTATAAATATTACTCACCTTAAAGTAGCCATAACCATAGGGCTACCAATCATCTTTTAAAAGCCTACTATCTAATAATTTAGGGGAAGATTAATATTTTATAAAATAAAAATCTAAAATTATTTGATCAAACATTTTGTAATTAAAAAAAATAATTGTAGATTTGAATTGAAGAATATTATATATATTATTATGACGTAGTAGTTAACACTACGTTAGTTTCAAAGGAGTAAA
>CAYJLU010000110.1:0-4636 GCA_964371395.1 uncultured Rikenellaceae bacterium
TCCTTTCATAGCCCTTAGAGCCATCTTCAAAATCTCATCCACCTATCAACGCTCTCCAATAGCGGAGCAAAACATAAGTTTTGCAATGGTCTCTATATTATTATGCTCTCTCTCTCTTTAAGTGTATAAAAAAATGTTACACCCAAATCTTTGAGTGTAACATTTATACGATTGGTAATTTTGGTCGGAAATTCACATTTCTCTTTAGACCAGATTTTTACTATACCTCAGATGGATCTACCTCCATAATTTCAACTAGGATTCTCTTTATGAAGTCCTCTGGGGTTGCAGCTCCGCCTTTCATTGTGCCAATGTGTTCTCCGTCATAGAAGAATAGCATAGTAGGATACGCCCTGACATTCCATTTACTAGCAAAACTAACACCTTCGCCCTTTTCTGCATCAATTTTGTAGCCGATCATAACTTCATTAAGGTCGTTAAGTTCAGCTGAAGGGAATATGTTTTCAGCTAGATATGTACACGGTCCGCACCAAGTTGTGTAGACATCAACCATTAGTATTTTATCTTGCTGTTTAGCGATGTTCAACGCTTCTTGGAATGAAGAAGATTTAATAAATTGAAGTCCGTCTTGAGCAGAGGCGGTAAGTGTCACCAATACCACTGCAATTGTCATCAGTAATTTTCTCATAATAATAAAAGTTTAAATGATACTTTTTCCATACTAGTAGTATAGTACAACACAAATATAGTAATAATATATTAGAAAGCAAATTATATTGGTGAATTTATGGTAATTATGGTGTGATTATTGTAGGTTGCAGTGGGTTTATCTTTGATGAAATGTACTGTGATCTGTGATAAATAGTGCTATGGTTATAATTATTTTATAAAAAAGTGTAACTTTGCTACTGCTAATAAAAGCAAATGTTTAACTTAAATAATAATGCATAGATCAAGATGAAACTATTAGAGAACAAAGTAGCAGTTATTACAGGAGCTGCTCGTGGTATTGGTAAGGCTATTGCCCTAGAGTATGTAAAGGCAGGAGCGTCGGTAGCATTTACCGATATGGCTGCACAGGAGGTAATCGAAGCTGCCGAGGCTGAGTTATCAGAATATGGAACCAAGGTTAAGGGTTATGTATCGAATGCAGCTGACTTTGCGGCATCTAATGCAACTATCGCAGATATTGTAAAGGAGTTTGGTCGTATCGATATTCTTGTAAACAATGCAGGTATTACTCGTGATGGTCTAATGATGAGAATGACCGAAGAGCAATGGGATTTAGTTATCAATGTTAACCTAAAGAGTGCATTTAATCTAACTAAAGCCGTTACACCTATTATGATGAAGCAACGCTCAGGTTCGATTATTAATATGAGTTCAGTTGTGGGTGTTTCAGGTAATGCGGGTCAGGCTAACTACTCGGCATCTAAGGCGGGTATGATCGGTCTTACGAAGTCAGTGGCGCAGGAATTAGGCTCACGTGGCGTTCGTTGTAATGCAATTGCTCCTGGATTTATCATCACTGAGATGACGCACCAACTACCAGAGGAAGTACGCAATGAGTGGGCTGCTAAGATTCCACTTCGTAGGGGCGGTACTCCTCAGGATGTTGCAAATGTGTGTATATTCCTAGGTAGTGAACTCTCAAGCTATGTTACGGGGCAGGTGGTTAACTGCTGTGGTGGAATGAATACTTAAAAAGTAATATTCCTAAGAGTTTAGTTTAGAGGTATTTTCACCTGAAATAATTTTCTTTTGGATAGTAATAAATTAGTAAAAAAATTTGCATTTTAAGTAATAGAACTGTAACTTTGTTTTTTAGTTAAGTTAAGAGCATTTAACCTAATGTTTAATAATACAATAACCAAACACACACTTAATTACTATGAACAAATCTCAACTTATTGACGCTATTGCAGCAGAGGCAAAGATTACTAAAGTGGACGCTAAAAAAGCTCTAGAGGCTTTTATGAGCGTTACTGAAAAAACACTAAAAGAAGGCGATAAAATCTCACTTGTAGGTTTTGGCTCATTTGCAGTGACTGAAAAACCTGCTCGTACGGGTAGAAATCCACGCACGGGTGATACTATTCAAATTGCTGCTAAAAAGGTAGTTAAATTTAAAGCTGGTGCTGAACTAAACGCTTCTGTGGAGTAAACCTCTTAAGGTATTTTTTTGATAAAATTTCTAGCTATGCCTAGGTAAGTGAAAATCATAACACTTACCTAGGCTACTTTTTTATGATGATATTGTAGTATTAAAGCTAGTGTAATGGATATAATTGAGGAGATACTTTTTTTTGCTACCTTTGTTGCCGATACGTACTAATCAGTTAGAATAAATATGAATAGAAAATTTAAGACCATTGTTCTTGACCTTGATGGCACCCTCACTAATAGTAATAAAGAGCTATCAGAGCGCAATAAAAATGCACTTATAGAGCTGCAAAAGCAGGGCGTAAGGGTAGTACTGGCCTCTGGTAGACCCACCTATGGGATTGTACCATTGGCCGAAGAACTCGAACTCTCGAAATTTGGAGGCTATATACTAGCATATAATGGAGGGGTGATAATCGAGTGTGACTCCAATAAGGAGGTATATAGCCAAGTACTGCCAATGGAATTAATACCACTGCTGCATAGTGAGTCTAAGGATGCTCAGTGTGTAATTCTGAGTTACGATAATCAATATATCATTGCAGAGGATATTGAGCAGAGCTATGTGCTCAAAGAGGCTTTTCTCAATAAAATGGAACTGCGTAGAGTGGACAACTTTACAGAAGCTATTGCAAAGCCAGTGGCAAAGTGTCTATCGGTGGCAGATCCTCAGAGGATATTGATTCTCGAAGAGAGGTTAAAGTCGCTCTGTGGTGATAAGATTAATATCTACCGCTCAGAACCATACTTCCTCGAACTTGTACCTCAAAATATTGATAAAGCCTACTCATTGTCACGTCTACTCGAACATATTAACCAAAGTAGAGAGGATATAATAGCATTTGGCGATGGCTTTAATGACTTATCTATGATAGAATTTGCGGGTGTAGGAGTAGCAATGGCTAATGCTCAAGAGATAGTAAAGCAAAGTGCCGATGCAGTTACACTCTCCAACGATGAAGATGGAGTCGCTCACTACCTAGAGACTCATCTGCTTTAACTTTTCCCCTTCCCCCCACTTAGTAAATACTATTAAGATTAATTGTCGAGCTGTTCAATATCACCGAGCAGCTCTTTGTTTATACGTTTTGAAGATTTTAGACCTAGATTGTGTAGAGTAGTTGCCTGAGATATTAAATTGCCACGACCACTGCTTAACTGCGAAAGTGCGCTCTGATAGGACTTCTGTGTCTTCTCTATACTACTACCTAGTGCCTCCATATTACTGACAAAACCAACAAATTTCTCGTACATAAGCTCGGCTCTTTTTACTATATCCATAGCATTCTTGCTCTGCATCTCACGTTTCCAAAGGTCGGAGATCAGCTTTAAACAAGCAATTAGATTAGTAGGCGAAATTAGTAATACTCGTTGGTTATAGGCGAAGCTCCATAGCTCTTCATCCTGCTTAATTGCTAGTAGGTATGCTGGTTCTATTGGAATGAACATCATAACAAAATCTAGCGAAGATTCGTGGTTATCGTACTGCTTCTTAGCCAGTGACTCAACGTGACTGCGGATTGAACGCAGGTGCTCAGATAGTGCTAGCTTTAACTCAGCCTCGCTAGATGCATTAGAGTATCTATCATACGCCACTAGTGATACTTTAGAGTCGATAATAATTGCTCTTTGTTCGGGTAGATTAACAATAATATCTGGACGTAGTATCCTGCCGTCTTCGCCCTGAAGAGTAGCCTGAACCTCATATTGTTCGCCACGAATTAGCCCCGAGTTCTCAAGAATACTCTCTAGGATCATCTCGCCCCAATTACCCATTCTCTTGTTATCGCCCTTGAGAGCCGAGGCGAGATTATTTGCCTCAGTACCAATCTTTGTGGTAGTCTCGACAAGCTCTTTAACTTGTGCCTCAAGCGACGTTCGTTGTTTGGTTTGCTCGGTAAAGGTATCTTCAATGCGCCTCTTGAAGCTCTCGATAGTCGCGCCTAGTGGTTTGAGCATACCTCCAACTCGTTGTTCGTTAAGTTCAATAAAATTTTGAGATTTACGTTCAAGAATATCAGAGGCAACCTTCTCGAATTCAAGTTTGGCTGATTGTTGCATCTTCTCAAACTCAATCTTTAGATTTTTTGCTCTGTCACGCTCTAGGGTAAGCTCTCGTTCAAGGTGCGAGATACTCTGTTCTGCTGTCAGTAATTGATTCTTAAGTATATGGTGCTGATTTTCTAGCTCAATTATTTCGTTTCGATGTTGTTGTTCAAGAAGTTCAAAATTATGGGCTAACTTATGGTTTTCCTTTGCCGAGGAGAGACGTAAGTTGCGCCAAATGAGGACTATTATAATGCCGCTAAAGACAAAACCGATGCTAAGTCCCATAAATAATGATGTGTAATCCATTGCAATGTATCTTAAATATAGAGTATTTTCTAGGGTATAAATAAAGGTCACTAAGGTACAAAATAAAAATAACTCTACAAATATCATATCATTTTTTACCTGTTGAGACCATTGCAAAACTTATGTTTTGCTCCGCTATGAAGAGCGTTGATAGGTG
>CAYJLU010000111.1:0-4471 GCA_964371395.1 uncultured Rikenellaceae bacterium
GATATTTTAAAGATAACGAGATCGTTGCAAGGCGGCGATATTTTAAAGATAACTCAAATGACTTTTTCAGTCACATACTTTAAGTATGCTCCATTCATAGCCCTTAGAGCCATCTTCAAAATCTCATCCACCTATCAACGCTCTTCATAGCGGAGCAAAACATAAGTTTTGCAATGGTCTCAGATGATTTACCCCCTCCCCAAAAAAAATGGGGTGAGCCTTTCTACTGGCTCACCCCATTTTTAGGTGTATGTATTGTCGTAGTGGAGAGCGTGAGCTTAAGAAAATCTCCGAGACCCTAGTTCTGTTAGTAAATTGGCTCTAAAAACAGAGCTAATTATATGAAAACTAACCTTAGGAGGCAGTGGGTTTTCGCTATTTATACTCGATGTCAAACTCTAGTACGATCTATTTAGTGGCTGGTAAGATCTTAAAGTCTAACTCCTCAATCGCTTTAGAAATAGTAATACTATCGGTCACCTTTGGGTTAAATTTTACAGTAACGATATTTTTATCAATGTCAACTGTCATATCTTTAAATCCCTTTTCAAATGGGAGATTCTTTTCCAATTTTGCTTTACACATATGGCAGTCGAGTTCTACGTAGTAAGTAACGCTCTTTTCTGACTTCTTTTTCTTCTTAGGATTAGCCTCTGCAACACCTACAAAAAGTAGTAATGATAGTGCAATAAATAGTGTTTTTTTCATTGTGTTATAGATATATGTGATTAATATTTTAAAGAGTGAATCTCAATCCAAAGTATATTTTACGTCCCATAAGTGGACCCCAGACTACCGAAGCGTTGAAATCCTCAGAAAATGGGCTTTGAGGGTTTATCACAGGAGTATCCTGAGTGAAGTTTAGTAGGTTTTCACATCCAAGATATAGCGATAATTTTCTAAAATTCTTTGTTACCTGAGCAAATAGCATTGGGTAGATTGGCGTATAGTCACTCTCTGTTGTGCTCACTACGGTAGATGGTAGTCGTTGCTGTCCGTTGACTTGAGCTGTGAAGTCGAATACCCACTTTCTGAATTTAGTAGCATATTGGATATTTACAAGCCCTTTGAACTTATCGACAAGTGGTTTGTCGACCTCGTTGAAGTTCGCAGGATGATCAGCATTTGCTAGATTAATTTTAGTATCGTTATATCTAAATGTCATAAGTATATCCATTCGCTCCACTGGGCTCCAATTAAAGTCCACTTGGTATGCCGTTGCCCACGAACCATTTTTAATATTGTAGAGATATACTTGCGAGTCATCCCACTCTTGGTCAGCTATTACCTGATTCTCGAATGTTGTGTGGAATACATCGAAGCTAATCATTGCCTTTTCATCGCCAAGGAATTCAAAGCTCTGGGTTAAGCTACCCCCAAATGAAGTACCACGTTCCATTCTATCGAGATCATCGGCTATAATAATCTCCCTGCCAGTTGCAAGCATTGCCATATTATCCGATATTAGTGAAGTAGGTCTATAGCCTAGCCCTCCTGAGACTCTAAAGTTAGTGGTTGGAGTTACACGCCAGTTCATATGTAGGCGTGGGGTGAAGTAGTATCCGTAGAAATTAGCGTGATCTAGCCTAGCACCAGTGATCAGAGTTAGTTTGTTGTGTATAGTGTAAGTGTACTCAGCGAATGCACCAACGGTTATATCATCTCTATCTAGGTTTAGCCCTGTTGAATATTCAGTGTGCTGCGGGTCATTATCTTTAAGTGATTCATTGACTAGATCTGCAGTTGCCGCCACCCCTAATACTAAGGCGTGCGAATCATTAAATTTCCAGAAGTACTTTGCATCAAACATAAAGGCATCTTGGCGAGCATTGTAGTCCTTTAGGCCATAGAATGAATTATTAGTGAAGTAGTTATAGTCAGCAAGAATTGCAAGATTTGAACCTTTATCATCGGTTGGTAGAGCCAACTTAAAGAATAGGTCAAGTTGTTCAATATCGGTTTGTAGTCCCCATATCTCAGAGCGATTAGAGCCACCTGCACCGTGAATAAAGTCCATCTGACCGCCTTGCTTCAGGCTGTTTACATACTTTGCACCTGTATAGATCTCTATTCCTGAGTTAGGCAAGTATATATCCCAATTATTAGCAAGTGCAAATAGATTGCTTTTCGGGGTATCTAAAAAGCCATCACCGTTGCTATCCATTGCTAGTGGTTCCATCGAGTAGTGCCCCAAAATAGAGGTAGAGACATACTCATTGAGTTGTAGTGAGGATGTAGCATTTAGTTCAGTGCGTAGGTGTTGATCTACGTATGCGTTGATAAATAGAGGTTCAAGAGAGGTTGGCAATTTACTCTGCATATTGATATGTCCAGTAATTGCGCCATTACCAGTAGGAACTGCTGCAATACCCTTTGAAATATGTATACCACTTAACCAAGACCCCGGAGTAAAGCTCAGAGCATAAGGCGCACTAAGTCCACGAGATATTAGCCTACCATCACTCATAAGAGATGTGTACATACCGTTGAGTCCTAACATTCTAACTTGTTTGGTTCCCGATACCCCGTCAGAATTACTCACAGTGATAGTCGCACTATTCTCGAAACTCTCCGCAGCACTACAACAAGCCATCTTTTGGAGCCCAATTCGCCCTACAACCTCACTCTTCATTAGCGAAGAAGAGTTTATATAGTTACCTCTGACCTTGCCCTTAACAGTGACACTCTCAACTACCACCTCACGGTCGGTCGTATCAGCCTCTTGAGCTGAAACACCAAGACTAATACTTAGCAATGCTAGGAGCATAGCTAATTTTTTAATTCTTTTCATCTCTCTAAATTTTTGCTATATAATTTACTAAAAAAACCCTTCCACTTCACTAGTGTAACGCACAAAACTAATTAAAATACATTGCAACTCAGTTGCAAAGACATCTTATTTTGTGCAATTATCGCAAGAGCCGCTAATTACACAGCTAATCTTTTTAGTTACAAAGCCTGAGGGTAGTTCCATTTTCGATATATATAGATCCTTTAGACACAGTGTTTTACCGCATATCTGGCAATGGAAGTGGCAGTGCATTTTGCAAGAGTCACAACTGCCAATTTCTCTACATAGACAGTATCGCTTAATCCCTCCACCATCGTCAACAGAGTGAATCAATCCCTTTTCATTAAAGAGTGTTAGTGCTCTAAATATTGAGGAACGTTCCATCCAATTAAGCTCGTCTTCGAGGTCCTGCGCACTAAATGTATCTGGATACTTCAATATAGCCCTATACACCACCATACGCACAGACGTTGGTCGAATGTTTAACTCTTCAAATATCGTTAGCTCGGAATTACTAGTCATATCATCTATCATTTCCCAAAGGTAATAAAAAAACACAAATGGCTAACAAAATTTTTATTATACTAAATTATAAAGCAAAAATCTTGTTAGCCATTTGGCTATAATGATATTAGTGTTTAATTACTTAATATTCTGCTCAAGGAAATTTTTAAGTTCTTCACCCTTAAGGTTTTTTGCAACAATTATACCTTCGGGGTTAATAATAAAATTTGAAGGAATTGAATTTACACCGTATGCTGATGACGGACCTGACTGCCATACGTTAAGATCTGAGAGGTTAACCCACTGAAGCCCATCCTTTTCGATAGCTGCTAGCCACTCCTCTTTGCTCTTATCTAGCGAGAAACCAACAATTGTAAAGTTCTTGTGCTTGAATTTATTGTATGCAGCCACAACGTGTGGATTCTCAACCCTACACGGACCGCACCACGATGCCCAAAAATCTAACATAACCCACTTGCCCTGACCCGCAATCGAGCTAAATGCTACTTCGTTATCATCTATGTCCTTTGAGGTAAAGTCGATAAATGGCTGACCAATAGCTGATTTCTCAAGGGTAGCTATACGCTCATTAATTAACCCAACGTATATAGACTTATGAATTGAGCTATCTAGCTTTGCAGCATAGCTCTTTAGTTCATCTAGCTCTAAGCCCGGAGATAGATAACTAAATACACAATACGCCGAGACAATACTCTTTGGGTTAGCCTCAATAAACTCATCAACGAAAGTTAGACGCTCCTGTTGATTCGCTGTATTGATAATCTTTATTTTTAATGAATCGAGTAGTGCACCCTCCTTACTACCTGTTACCTTTATAGAGTCTGGTACAAGGACATCTCCTATGACAGTGATATTAGAGTTCTCTAGTAATACATAGTTTAGGGTCTTACCATCTTTATCAGTGATAAACGAAAGTACAGGGAGTTCAACAGAGCCTGTAAATTCAAATTTACCCTCTGCACTTACTATCGAAGTGTCAAGGCTTATTACCTCTTTATAGTCATACATCTTTAGGTAAGCTACCGAGTCAAGACCTTTAAGTTCACCTTTAATTGTGTAAGATGGTGTTGTTGTAGCATCCCCACCACAGGAAAAAAGTAGTACAGATGCTGCTGTTAAAGCTAAAATCTTTTTCATTGTTTTTTTGATTGTTGG
>CAYJLU010000112.1:0-2595 GCA_964371395.1 uncultured Rikenellaceae bacterium
AAATGTTATTTGAGGTTCATAACAGCAGACTCTATTGTGGTCCCATTTGATCCGCCGAGCCTCCTCCAACTAAGTCATCGCTCTCAATACTACGCTTAGTCTTCTTTACATACCCTTTAACCGATCCGAATCTCCACGAGAGCGAAAATCCAATATTCTGCATAATGTATTTAACATTCACATTACTAATGAATGATGTAGGATCATAAGATGACATATTAAAGTAGCTATATTTGTTCAGTGGGTTATTCGAGCGTATTGTCACACTTAACTTATCCTCGAAGAACTTTTGACTAAGAGATACACCACTAAAGTAGTACTCTCCACCCTCACCCTGAAGTGATACTCCTGATAGTCCCCATCCACCATTTATCGATAGATTGCTGCCCTTCCAAAGCTCTGCCGAGATCATAGCAAATACGTTACCCTCCCAGCCGCTATTGGCACGTCCTGTACCGTCATTTGCTGTAATATCTTTATAGGTTGTCGAACCATTTAGAGTAAACGATAACTTATTGTCAAAGAACCTTGCCCCTGTGTTAATCGAAGCACTCAGTGAACGCTCAAGTCCGATATTCTCGGGGCGAGAGATATTAACCGCCTCCCTTATCGTTATTACATCCTCGATGGCGTTATCTGTTAACCTGCCCGAGATACTTGCTCCAAAGTTAAATGTGGGTTTATAGATACCGTATGAAAGTTCCACAGAGTGGGTAAGTTCAGGGTCTAGCTCAGGGTTACCAGTAGTGATCTGAAGAGGATTCTCACTATCTACGTATGGATTTAGCAGCCATATACCCGGGCGTGTGATGCGTTGAGTGTAGGCAATCTTTAGGTTTTGGAATCTATCGATCATATAACCGAAGTTCAGATAAGGTACTATATTAAAGTAGCGGTTGAACATTGGGGTATTCACTTGGCTAATGTACTCTCCGTCATTGATTGTGTACTCTGCACGAGCACCAGCTTTGAAGGCGAAATCTCCGAATTTAAATTGATATGCACCATAAGCCGAGGCTATGTGCTGCATATAGTCTAGATCATTCTTCTGGTCAAGATTCTCAATCCACTGCTCATCCAAGAATATCTCATTGATACTATTACTAACATTTGGGCGTAGGGTGTACTTCAGTCCGACCTCGATTTGATGGTTCTCGTTGATAGGGTCAAAGTAGTCTACCTGAAATGCGTGCTCTAGCCCCCAAGCACTATTCTCGCCCCTATTGATACTCTGCGGTATTGAACTAAGATCGCTAGGTGTGATAGAGTTCTCGAAGTTACTGTTATTGGGGTTGTAGTCTACTTTGTATGATGCTGTGAATAGTTGGTCTGTGCGATCGAACGTACGTTGGTAGTCAAGGCTTGCACCAATACCTCCCCAACTGCTGAATCCATTACTTACGTTGCTGTATGAATTGGTAAGCAGGCCATCTTGATTAAGAAAGTGGTAGGTAGAGTTATCATAATGATTACCTCCTCCTAGGGTACCGTTAATCGATAGCGATAGTAGGTTCTTAGAGTCAAACTCGTATGACATCTCCAGTCCAACGCCTTGATAATCTCCATCTCTATTTGAGATAGATTCGTACATCTGTTGGTAGTAAGAAGTAGAGTTAAAGTTAGTGAGGCTAGCCGAAAGGATACTCTCTGGTTGCTTGTACTGACCGACGTAGATATTACCCGAGAAATTGAATTTCCCCACTGTACCAGCTAAATACGTACCGACATTCCATCCGCCACGTGAGTCTAGTTGGCTCCATACCGATCCGTTGAATCCCTCAATGGTCTTACGATTGGTGATAATGTTGATGATGCCACCAATACCCTCTGCATCGTACTTTGCTGGAGGCGAGGTGATAACCTCAATACGCTTGATTGAGCTTGCAGGCATTGACCGTAACACATCCTTATAATTGCCATTGAGTAGCGACGAACTCTTACCATTGACAAGTATCTTGAAGTTAGTCTCCCCACGTAGCCTTATAGTCTCCTCGCCATCGACAGATAGCATCGGAACCTTACGCATCATCTCTAAGGCAGTGAGTGCCTTTGCCTCGGGGTCGAACTCTGTGTTATATGATGTCTTATCCAGATCCGAGGTGATGAGCTGACCCACGACAGTTGCAGCCTCGATAGATATTGACTCGCTTATAGTAATAGTTCCCAGGTCAATATCTTTAGTTAGGTTAATCTCTGTGCTGTATGGTGCATAGCCTACCATATTCAGCTGTAAGGTGTAAGTTCCCGTTGGGGCATTCAATTTAAATGCCCCCTTTCCATTAGTGTAGCTTGATGCGATTAATTCCTGATCTTGATCCAGTAGAAGTACAGTGGCATAAGTTGCCGCTTCATTGCTTACTGAATCATAGGCGATCCCCTTGAGGGTAAATTTCTGTACATCTTGGGCAAGTGCAGTAATTACTGTACCGAAGAGTAGTAGTGAGGTGAGTAATTTTTTCATAGTAAAAGATATGTTGTTGAATGTAATACAAATATAAAGTAGTTTATCTTATAAACCAAATAATATTCTGTTTTTTTCTCTTTAGCTATATTGATTTATGACTTTAACAGGAAATAAATGTTATGCTTTGTTAT
>CAYJLU010000112.1:2695-4410 GCA_964371395.1 uncultured Rikenellaceae bacterium
TTATGTTATCTATTTTTGCAAAAAGTATGTTATCTTTGCGCTAATTAATATTAATTACTATGCAGAGAATATCACCTAGGCGCAAAGAGCTATTTCGTAGTGTTGCCCAGTACTTTTCGGAGGCTATGCCCGCCCCACGTAGTGAACTTAACTACACTAATACATTCGAGCTACTGGTTGCCGTCATACTATCTGCGCAGTGTACCGATAAGCGAGTGAATATGGTAACTCCAGAGCTTTTTAGGGCTATGGGTACGCCAAGAGCTATGGCCAATAGCTCCCCTGAGGAGATCTTTGACTATATACGCTCTATTTCCTACCCAAATGCTAAATCTGAACACCTCCACTCTATGGCAGTGGCACTCGTTGAACGCTTCTCTAGTGAGGTTCCCTCTAATCGTAAGGATCTAGAGAGTCTCAGTGGTGTTGGCCGAAAGACAGCTAGTGTAGTACTATCGGTTGCCTTTGGACAGTGTGAGTTTGCTGTCGATACCCACGTCTTTCGTGTTGCTGCTCGAATTGGACTTAGTCAAGGATCTAAGACACCACTCGATACTGAACGCCAACTAGTTGCTGGTTTTACAGCGGCGGGATACGGCGAACTACTCGGCGATGCCCACCACTGGTTGATTCTCCACGGTCGCTATACCTGCCTAGCACGTAAAGCTAAGTGCGAGGAGTGTGGTATAACCTCCCTGTGTAGTTACTATCGAGAGTTGTAGTGGTCTACCACCTCCTCGATTGTGATACTTAGTGAGTCCATATCGGCGAAGAAGCCAGGGAGAGTCTCACTTAGGAACTCCTCTTTGCGTGCTCTCCGCACCGACTTTGCAGCTCCTATGGTCACAAAGTATCCAACGCCCCGACGCTGCTCTACAATCTCTAATCTACTAAGTTCGTCGTATGCCCTTAGGATGGTTGCGGGGTTAACCCCTAAGGTTATGCCGAACTCCCTAACCGATGGTATGCGAGCACCCTCTGCCCACTCACCCGATAGGATGTAGCTGCCTATAAGCTGCGCAATTTGCAGGTATATAGGTCTCTGTTCGTTGAATATCATTGCTTTATCTCTTGATTTGAAGTGAGCGGAACTTTAGCCAAGCCAAAGTAAGGAAGATAATAATAATAGGTGCCTCTATGTAATATCTATTATCTACAAGCTTAACGATATCTGCTACTACATCCACAGGATTATTATTGAATACATAGCTGATAGTACCCACAAGCATTATAATGGCAAAACCTATTACAATAGCTATGGCGATAATAAACTGTCTACGTCTGAATAGTACACCGATGAGTAGGCTAAAGGCGACATAGTTTAGTGCGTAGAAGATAGCAGCTAAAATGCTAAATGATTGGCTGGATTCAATCAGCGCCACAGGGTTATACTCATCTGCTGAGAGTTGGAACTCTGGGTTGATAAGTGGACTTATGGCTTGCTGTATCTCAGTGAATAGATCTCCGTTATAGAAGATAGATGATAGGCAAACCATAATCGATAGAGTTGCAATGTAGCCAAGAGGTAGAACTATACCCTTTGCGACTACTATCGAGAGGAACTTCTCTGCTTTACCTACAGGTAGCATCATTACCCTTGGGGCTGAGAGCGATGAGTGGTACTCCTTGAATGCTCTACATAGGCTATACATCCACATAAAGGAGAATATGGAGATCAGTATATTTGGAATTGCAGAGAACGATGCAGTTTTATC
>CAYJLU010000113.1:0-4408 GCA_964371395.1 uncultured Rikenellaceae bacterium
TAAGGAAAAATTCGTACTTTTGCACAGATTATAAGAGCTATATAGTCGGTGTGTTGGCTATTTGGCAGGTTGATTTGGTTAAGGATGTATTCCCCGACTTTGTAGTTGAGAATGGTTTTAGGGTCAATAGTATAGACACGTACAATGGCGATATTTTAAAGATAACTCAAATGACTCTTCAGTCACAAACTTAGGTATGCTCCATTCATAGCCCTTAGAGCCATCTTCAAAATCTCATCCACCTATCAACGCTCTTCATAGCGGAGCAAAACATAAGTTTTGCAATGGTCTCATAAAGGCTATGTATTGCCTAGAGGATATGTAAATCCACGACTCCCGCAATCTCAGCAGAACACTCTCCCAACCATCCATTTACTTGATTAACTCCACTGTAAATCTTAATAAAATCAACCCCCGGAAGGTTTGCCTTTGCCCCATTGCTATCGATTGCCCACGAAATATCAATAGCAGAGTCATCTTCACTATCCATTGCATTATCTGCGTATCCATAGTCGAATTTATAGAGCGCATAATATGGTGCATTCTCGTCGCCTTGGTTTACGCCATTTTGGGGAAGTCTACTACCCGAAAATGTTAAGTCCTCTGTAATCCAACTCGGGAAATAGTCATTAGAGTTGAACATATTTTTGGGGATATAACCGCTACCGCCTTTATTATCCCTCCACGGAATATATGTATTGTAGTTCTCCTCGCTAGGTTCGCTTGTTGGTCGAGTGTAAGTTATCTTAAAGTCATCGTAGAAATTAACATCATTACCCTTTGCCTTAGCACTCATATACCACTGCTCGTTAGTTACATCATTGTGCGCACTTCCTGCAATTTCGTACCATTCATCACTGTCTGGCACACCATTTTTATTCACATCATATGCCACCATTATAATAGCAGGTTCACAACTGCCATAAACTAGAGAATTAGGAGCATCCAACGAGTAAAAGGCATTACCTAAGACTCTAAAGTCGCACTCTCCCTCAACATTCACAATAGTGTGGTCAAACCCAACAGTCACATTACCGCCATAGCCCCGCAGTGTAATTGCACCTCGTCCCTTATGACAAATAGATTCTAATGCCTTCTGATTCATATCTGCTTGGGTATCACCGTCTATATACTCTGGCATTATATTTACGAATTGACCCGGTGCAGGACGATAATCCAGCACTTTTGTTACATACGCTGTTGCATTCTCTGGAGTAATAATTTCACCGCCTGTATCGCTATTATCATCCTCGAATGGCTCTTCAAAATCAAAACCTAATGATATTTCACCCTGTTCTACTGTAACAACCGCTAGCATATTACGCTGAAAACTCACCTCCTTGTTATATACGACCTCTCCATTCCTTAGAATCTCGACTTCGATAAGTTCGCTGTACGGTGTGGTGCTCTCATCCGAGTTATAGGCAGATACTATATTTCTAAATGTAAAGTACTCGATCTCATCGGAAGAGATATTTACTGCTGGAGCATCTGCTAGTTTTAGGGTAATAGTCTCACCGGTGACTCCCTCTAGCTTAACGCCAAATGAGACTCGCTTCATTGTAACTAAGATACTGGCATCCGAAATTGTTACTTCCTTGGAATTTGAGCCATAGTAGCGATCTGTACCTGCAATACTATACTCTTGTCCATCGCTGTGAGTTGTTATACTCTGTGATAGTCCAGCAAGCGGCTCTTCGCTATACATAAGTTCTGTTGTAGTGGCACATTCAAATGGCTTTTGATATATACCATTTAGCATACTCAACCTCTCGGTGGCATTAACTATCATCGTTGCCTCAACTCTATACACCGTACTACTATAACCCTTGAAACTAAGCTCAGTCCAATCGCTAAATAGTCCGTTAGCATAGGCCTTTAGATCTCCACCATCTACTACCTCATAAATCTGAATCGCCATTAAATTCTCAGCTGAAGCTCCCTTTGATACCTCCTGATAATCTAATACTAGGTTCTGAATTTTAATAGTAATAGGCTCACTTTCCCTAGGTTCATCCCTAGTACTACACGCCACTACTGCAAAAAGCAGTAGTATAGCGTATAGATTTACAAAAAATTTCATTACTAAATTTGTTCTCTGTTAGAAATTCTTAATTGGAGTCATCATAGCTGGAAAGAACATATCCTTATATGGATATATATCCCTATCGGTAGTCTCGTATAGAACTGTAAAGTTCTTATCGCCCGTAGAGCCATTATATCCCCAGATACCGTTATAGTCTGAGTTATCGCCATAGCCCTTCATACCTTGAGCAATTAGCTCCCCACGCTCGGCATCAAAGTATAGACTCGTACCATATAGCATATAGTTATCAAAATCTGATTTCTCGATAAAGGTTACAAGCGTTTGGTTATCGATGTCATACTTATATATTGCAGATCCTGTGCCCCACGAATCTTTAGTGAAGTAGAACGCATTTTCTGAGCTAGAGGCAGTCCACGACACTTGTTTCCAAGGTGCACTTGAGAACTTAATTGACACTCCATCAGGAATTGTATGTGTGGTGGTAGTTAGAGTCATAGGGTCAATACGAAGGAGCGTGGTGCCATTTGCAGCCCAAATTGCCCCATCCTTAGACTTGACAAATCCAGCAGTGGCAGCACCTAGAGTTGTTGGAGTAGTCTCAGGCGATAGTTCGTCAATGTCATACACATTCACGAAGTTATTGCTAATAACAAATAGATAACCATCCGAAACAAGTGTACTGTTACTAGCACTTGACTCCATAAGGGGTTCACTTGCCACTGAAAAGTCCTCCAGATTAACAATATAGACTCCCGTTGTTGTTGAAATTACGCCTCTTTGTTCGTCTATACCTGAAAATGTACGTCCATCGCCGTTAAGAGTCTTATGAGCTTTGATAAATGTACCATCTTGAGCATTAAAGCTAGAGAACGAAACTCCACTCTGAGAGTATGGAGCAACAACGTATAACCTACCATTCCAGTTTTGGATATATTGATTGGTAATGCCAAATTGCTCATAACTTCCCGTAACAAAACGGCTCACTGTTGTCTCGCCCCAGATGTGCTTATTGATACCACGAATAGATTCCGAACCTGTCATATTTGGTTCATTTAGGATATACACGCCCGGTGAAGTATAGACCTTAACTGTTGCCTCTACACTCTCATTGCCAATACGACACTCAATATTATAGATTCCCTTAGATGGTGAATTGAGTGTAAATGACTCACCATAGGTGCCCGATGAGAAATTATTATAGTACCACTCTACCGTTGAAGGATCTACTCCATCCTTAAGCGTTACCCAGAATGTTGGTGAGATTCCTTGCTGAATTTCACAGTAGTGGAGGTTATGATTTATTACTACACTCTCTTGAGTGCCATTACCCTCAAATGGATCCTCAAAATCAAAACCAATGGTAACATCACTACCCTCAATGGCAATAGTGGCTAGCTTATTGCGCTGAAATTCGACAGCCTCACTGTAAATAGTAGTACCGTTATTAGTAATAGTAACATCTATGTTTTGGCTGTATGGCTTAATGCTCTCATCAGCACTGTATGCTTCTGAGAAGTTATTGAGGGTGTATAGTACCATCTCTTCCGATTGCAACTCTACCTCTGGCGCACCCGCTAGACTAAGGCTCACAACATCGGTAATGCCACTTGCCTTAACTCCGAACGACATACGCTTCATAGTAGTTGAGATAGTAGCATCTAGATTAGTTACTCTCTTCTGTGAAACGCCATAGTAGCGGTCAATAGTCGGGGTAATGTAGTCAATACCATCGGCGAGTGTTGCAGTGCTTGATGATACCTCAGTAATAGGCTCACTATCATATATAAAGTCATCACTTACTGCACAATTAAATGGTTTGCCGTAGCTC
This sequence comes from uncultured Rikenellaceae bacterium, assembly GCA_964371395.1. Classification (GTDB taxonomy): domain Bacteria; phylum Bacteroidota; class Bacteroidia; order Bacteroidales; family Rikenellaceae; genus Mucinivorans. The sequence continues at coordinate 3,876 of CAYJLU010000113.1, forward strand.
TCATCACTCTTATATATTTTTGTTGAACCATCCACTACCATAGTAGCCTCAACTCTATATGTTGAACCACTATAACCCTTGAATACTAACGAAGTCCAATCACTAAATAATCCAGCTGCATATGGGGTTAATTCCTCTCCGCTAAGTTCATAGATTTGAATAGCTAGAAGGTCATCACTAAGAGATGAGCGTGTTGGTAGTGGTTCATAGTTAACTCCCACTGTGGAGATACCGATGAGTATCTCTTGATTGGTAATGGTCGGTTCGTTCACATCGCTCTTAGTACACGACACTGCTAGCACTGCAATAAGAGCAGTGCATAAAAGTAGAAATTTTTTCTTCATTTTAGTTTTTTTAATTATTATTGTTTGATAGTTATGTATGATTTTAAAAATAGTTTATCCTCTATTGAGACCATTGCAAAACTTATGTTTTGTTCCACTATGAAGAGCGTTGATAGGTGGATGAGATTTTGAAGATGGCTCTAAGGGCTCTGAAAGGAGCATACCTAAGTATGTGACTGAAGAGTCATT
>CAYJLU010000114.1:0-4319 GCA_964371395.1 uncultured Rikenellaceae bacterium
ACTGAAGAGTCATTAGAGTTATCTTTAAAATATCGCCGCCTTGCAACGGTCTCCACAAGATATTTTAGAGGACTCAAGGTGTTAAATACAGTGATAATGAAAGAGTGCCAAGGATAATTCCTCGACACTCTTTTCATAGGATGTTTTATAACATTTATCAGATAGTGCTACTATAATTTAGATTGTCATTATTTAGACTTTCACCACCCAAGCAACTATCTTAGTTTCGGGGTAGCATCTCTCACTATTTGCACTTTGAGCTGCTAACGTCAGCATACTCCATTTGTACTGCCTCTTCTTCGGCTAATTTTTCTGCAAGTCCGTGCGAATATAGCTTCATAGCCCTACGACTCATACCCATCGAAGAGAATCCTCCATCGTGGAATAGGTTCTGCATAGTAACCTTGCTGGTAAGATCCGAGAATAGTGTTATCACGTAGTTTGCACAGTCCAATGCAGTAGCATTTCCTACTGGCGACATTCTATCGGCAAAGTCCATAAGTGAGTCAAGCCCCATTACACCGCTACCAGCAGTCGTAGGAGTAGGACTCTGCGATACTGTATTTACACGAATACCCTTCTCACGACCTAAAATATAACCAAATGAGCGTGCAATACTCTCAAGTAAAGCCTTAGCATCTGCCATATCATTATAACCATATAGTGTGCGTTGTGCTGCAATGTATGATAACGCCACTATCGAACCTTGGTCAGCGATTGCATCCTTCTTTCTTGCAATTTGCATTACCTTATGGAATGAAATTGCAGAGATATCAAGAGTTTTTTGTAGAAAACCATAGTCAAGATCATCATATTTTCTGCCCTTACGCACATTCGGAGACATACCAATTGAGTGCAGGATAAAGTCGAGTTTACCTCCTAGCTTTTCCACAGCACCCTCAATTAGTTGCTCTAGATCTTCCAAAGAAGTAGCATCGGCTGCAATAAATGGAGCGTTTAACTTCTCTGCTAATTCCATAGTACCACCCATTCTAACTGCCATTGCAGTATTAGTTAGCACTATCTCAGCACCCTCCTCAACAGCTCTTTCTGCTACTTGCCAAGCTATCGACTGTTCGTTTAGAGCTCCAAAAATAAGACCCCTCTTTCCCTTTAATAAATTATACATAAAATATCTATTTGTTAAGTTGTTCAATTACCTTGCATATCTCCTCAAAGACCTCAGACTTACTCAAGGTTCCATCTACCTCAAAGTACTTCCCCTGTGCCTTGTAGAATTCAGCTACCTCTGCCGTTTGCGCTTTATAGGTTGCAATACGCCCTTTGATTGTCTCAATATTGCTATCATCAGCCCTACCGCTAATCGCCGCTCTGCCTTGAATACGTTCAATTACAACTTGATCGGGAATAATCATCGCAATCATCGCTGTGACTTGCTGATTGTTAACACTCATAATCCTGTCTAGTTCACTTGCTTGAGGTGTTGTTCTAGGAAATCCATCAAATAGTATGCCCTTAGCATCACTATTCTCTACGACGTACTGCTCAATAATTCCACAAACTAAAGTATCTGAGGCAAGTTTACCTCCCTGCATTTGTTCCTCTGCTTGTTTACCGAGTTCAGTACCACGAGCAATCATCGAACGGATAACCTCGCCAGTACTCATATGTAAAAAAGAGTACTTCTCCACCAAAAATTCCGCCTGTGTACCCTTACCAGCACCGGGAGGACCAAAAAGTAGTATGTTCAACATCTTTCGCTGAAAATATTAATATTAACACTTAAATACACTCTGAATTCTTGTAGTGTATTGAAAAAATCGTACAAATATACCCAAAATATTTGTACTTTTGCTAAAAATTTAATGAAAAAACACTATGTCGCAACGTACTGAACTAAATTCTCTTGGTCGCTCTCGCTTTATTAAGCGACTCACCGAACCCTTTTCTTCTACCATAGTATCAGGAATTTCGGACGATTCCGCCGTAATTGATAGAGGTGAAGAGTTAGAATTAATATCCAAGGTTCTATTTATGGAGGGGATTGACTTTGATTTGAGTTATACACCACTTGAACACCTAGGGCTTAAATTAGTTAGTGTAGCTGTCTCCAATACGCTGTCTATGAATGGTACACCACAGTATATTCTAGTATCTGTTGGTATATCCTCACGCCTTTCAGTCGAGGAGGCCGAGGCGTTATATCGAGGCATCGGGCGTGGTTGCGAGATATACTCCGTTGAGTTAATAGGTGGTGATACAGCACCTTCGCTTACGGGGTTGACTCTTAGCGCAACAACTATCGGTAGGGTAGCTAAGGATAGGCTAACGCTTAGGAGTGGTGCCTCTCAGGATGAACTGCTGTGCACCACTGGTAATCTAGGCGGTGCGTATATGGGACTACAACTCCTCGAGAGAGAGAAGAGGGCAGGTGCAATTGGAGCACAGGCTCGTTCGATATTTGAGAGCCATAAATATATACTTTCAAGACAACTTCAACCAATTGCCCGTCAGGACATCATAGAACTTCTCTATGAAGCAGATATAGTTCCAACATCTATGATCGATATCTCTTCGGGTTTAGCCTCTGCAACTCTTTCACTATGCGATGCCTCTGGCATAGGAGCACGCATCCATCTTAATAAATTGCCAATCAATGGAGAAGTGAGCGCAATGGCAGAGGAATTGAATGCCGATCCAATCGTTGCAATGCTTAATGGCGGCGATGACTATGAACTTCTATTCACAGTACCTGTGGCTCATCACGATGCAATTAGAGGTTTAGGAGATATTAATGTTATTGGATTTACAACTGCTCTAGAGAATGGTGCTGCACTTGTCACACCCGACGGCGAGGCAATACAGATTACTTCGCCAGACTTTAAATAAATATATGCCGAAAATTTGGTTTTTATCTATTTTTTAGGTATCTTTACAGTGTAAATAAGTATCTATTTATTATACTATTATGACCCTAAATTTATAACTATTACTAAAATGAAAAATTTCCTTTTCCTAGCAGCACTTTCTCTATGTGCTCTGACATTTACATCTTGTGGTTCAAAGGCCGAAAATAAAGGTGTACAAGAACTCGATGATGCTGGTTATACAGCTCTGATGGATATGATCGAGGCAGGTGAGCAAAAACGCCCTATTGTTATTGATTTCACAGCCTCTTGGTGTCCTCCTTGTCAAGTTTTCGCCCCAATATATAAGGCTACTGCTGAGAAGATGGGTGAACAAATCGACTTTTATAAGGTTGACATAGACAAGTGCCCTAATGCTGCTATAAGAGCTGAGATTGAGAGTATCCCAACGCTTATATATCGTGCAGTTGGGGAAGATAGCTACGATCAACTACCAGATGCACCATCAAGTGCAGCGGATTTTGAGAAGCAACTTAAAACACGCTTGAAATTATAGTACAAGCATATTTATAGAATATAAGAAGAATAGAGATTTTTTATAAATCTCTATTCTTCTTATATTATATTTGTGCACAAATTTAGCAAGTATTATATACTTTAGATTGAAGTTACATTTTTATAAAACAACTATATGAGGAAGTTTGCAGTTATATTAATGCTCTATATTGGAGTGTGCTCAGCTCAGGGCACACCACCACATCACCAAATAGCTATGGATATTATTAATACCATAGATCAAGAATTAGATAGTAAAGAGTATATAGAACTATATATGCTCACGGAGAACTTTCCAGAATTAACCGCACTACTGGAGATAGTACGAAAGGATGACTATAAGAAACCTAAGGCACTGTATAAGATTGAGAATATTATAGACTTCTCAATCAACGAATTAGAGATAGATTATATGTTTACTCAACAGATTAAGGAGCATATCCAATCAACACTTGCAGAGCAATTTATAACTGCCTTTGACACGCACACTATGGGATTAAATTTCATTACACTCGCTCAATTTTTTATGCCTAAGAAGTTCTTTGTGGATAATGAGATCACCGATCCATTTATCTATTTATATACGTTTGATGCGGCGGTCAATATTGCAGTGCTTTTCATTCCTCGCAATGATGGATTTGTCGAGGCTAAGGGTGTAATTACAATGCAGAACCAAGAGTTAGTTCGTGATAATGACATAGAACAACTAGGTATTAGCATTGAATTGGTACAATCATTTGAATAGGGGAGTGATACAGATTGATTCACTTATTCTAGTCGGTGGTCAAAGAGCTTTATTGTAGAGTCAAAATAATCTATTTTGACCAGTTATTCTTTGTAAATGCACGTAAGCTATTAATCTTAATAGTAGTATTAGCGGATACTTAATTTAATGCAATACACAAAGCGTAGAGGCTACCCACAACACTAAGTTGT
>CAYJLU010000115.1:0-4234 GCA_964371395.1 uncultured Rikenellaceae bacterium
TTTTTTAATTACTCTAGTACAATACACAAATCCATATACAAAATAACACTCCCCCTCAACAGAACTAAACTACATTAAACCAATATAGCCACTAATTGCGTAAGTATAATTAATAATACCATCGCTACGGGGTAAACTGTTGCATACGCTACCGATACTGCCGAACTACTACTTATCGAATCGGCTGCAGCTAATCCGGGTGTAGATGTCATACCACCAGTTATAGCACCTAGTAGTTCAAGAAAATTAACATTCATAAATAATCGTGCTATGATTACCGTTATAATCATCGGAAGCATAGTAATAATCGCACCCGCAATAAACATTGACCAACCACTCTGCATAAATGTGTCAACTAAAGTTGCCCCTGCCGAAGTTCCTACATTAGCAAGAAATAACAGTAGCCCAAGTTGACGCAATAACTGGTTTGCAGAAGAACTCATTGTCCATATTACACTTCCAGTATTACCTATCGAGCTTAATAATAGAGCCATTAGTAGCACTCCACCCGTTAATCCAAATGAGAATGTAAAGCTGCCGAATCCTAGCGAAATATTACCCAACAACACACCCAGAACTACACCTAGTGCAATAGGAAAGAAGTCTGTATCCGAAATTTTCTTCTTTTGATTACCAATAAGTTTATGTACCTCTGACATACTAGCCCTTGGCCCTACAATGGTAAGTTTATCACCAAACCTTAACTTAAGTTGCGGATCTGGCACCAGATCCACTCCTGAACGTCGAACTCTAGTGATATTACAACCGAAGTTATGCTGCATATTAAGACTAATGATTGCCTTGCCAACAAGTTCTTTTGCGGTGAGCAGTGTGGTTTCAAGCACTAGATCGTTAGTGAAGGGTATCTCTCCCTCCATTTTTTTGCCAATAAGTCGTTCTAACTTATCGAGTGATTCGACTGGACCCACTGCTTTAACTCTGTCTCCTAACTCCAATACATCACTTGCTGTCGGTATAAAGGCACTTGTGCCACGTACTATTCTAGATAGTATAGCACCACCCGTCATATTCCTAAGCGACAACTCCGCCAGCGTTCGTTTGGTTATCAATTCGTTGGTCACCTCAAGTGCGATAGATTTGACCTCGGGATACTCCATTTTATTACTCTGTTTGAGTTTACGTTCCTCAGCTCTCAGATCTATTTTTAGCAATGGGGGAAGTAACTTCACAAATAAAATCACGCCAATAACTCCAAAGGGATATGCTATACTATATGCTATTGCAGCCTCACTTCCTGCAACTTCTTTGGCTGTGGCAAGTCCGGGTGTAGATGTAAGTGCTCCAGTTAGAAGTCCCGATGCCTGTGCCATATTAAAGTCAAAGATATAGCTCACCACTAAAGATATTACCGCAGCCGAGGTTACTAATATTACACCAAGGACTGCTAGTGTTCTACCCTTGCTCTTAAATGTAGAGAAGAATCCCGGTCCTGCTTGAATACCTATCGAGAAGATAAATAACACCATCCCGAATGTTCCGAGTGAGTCAGGTATCAATATGCCATAGTGCCCAAATAGTAACGCTACGAAAATTACTGCTGAGACATCGAGATTAATTCCTCGCACTTTAATACGCCCGACTATAAAGCCAATTGCAATAATTACAAATAGTACAAATACAGTTGAGTTTAGTAGTGCGTCAATCATAATTCAGTAGTATGTTTGTTTATGGAGTACGTCCTTTGCAAAACACACGTTTTGCTCCGACTTTAAAGAGGGTTCAGAGGTGGATAAAATTTTAAATATTACTAAGTTATAGTACTATTAAATAGAGTTATAACTATAAAGTTATCCTTTCCTGACAACGATCTAAAGTACAAAATTAATTAAATTAACTTTATTATGCAAAGATAGGATACAACTTTCTGGTCACTAACATAAATTTGCTACTATACTCGCACTTCAACTCTACTATTGGAGCATATTGCAACCTCTGAGAATCTCTCCTTTGATGCGACCAAGCACCTCGAAACTTCCATCACCGTACACTCGACCATAGTCACCCGTAGCTATAAATGAACAGCTATACCAATTTGCTAGGTCAATAATATTTATACCACATAGCTCTCCTTCACTCGACATCGCAAGTGGATTATCTAGACTGCGCCCCACGACTTTCATTGTTGAACTTGTACGGAATATTCCATCGCCAGATGAGTATGCCTGTGATAGGAGTTCACACATTCCATACTCTGAGGCAATAGCCTCAACGGCGTATGCCTTGGTGAGTTCACAATGCAGTTGATCACGGGCAATCTCTTCACCTCTACCCTTCATACCCCCTGTCTCCACTACAATAGAACCCTCTGCTAAAGTTACATCTCTACCGCTTCTAGCATCTTCGAGCAGAGCGAATGTCACTCCCCAAAGAATGGTGCGATTACCAGTACAAACCTTACTTAGTTTGTCTATCATATATAGTAGTGAACTCTCAGGTCGGTAGCTCGGTAACAGCGTCTCTAAACGATAGTTATTCTCAGAACCAAAAAATTCTCTAAATCCAGACATAAAGCTCTCGTTGTACAACTCCGCCGAGGCAACATAATGGCGTGATGTATCAGCCCCAGTAGTACCACTACTACTAAAACATAGCTCTGGTTCACTCTTCGCACAGTAGACCCTATGGCTACGAAACAGCTCTATTGGAAGGTATGGAATATCCTCTACTCTAGTTACTGCACTGGGGTCTATCCCCAGCAATTTAAGATAGTTACTATATGGTTCACACGCCTGACTCTGAAACCTAAATGCCTCTAATGCCGCACCTTCGAATCCTTGTGTGGAAATTAATGTAATTATATCTGAAAACTTTATCATAGAGCAAATATATAAAAAAGTACACAAAAATTGGCAATATTAGAAAATTAATTATATCTTTGAAAAAGCTAGTTTTTGTTTTTTTATATAATTTACAAAAACAAGGCTCAAAACAAGATAATTACAATAAAACGACAATAAACAAAGACCACAGTAATGAAAAAACCTAACGAACTAGACTATACTCATCTAGGATTCAGCTACACAGAGACCCCTTACAATGTTAGATGTCACTATCGTAACGGTGAGTGGGGAGAGATCGAAGTAACACAAGATGTAAATGTTTCAATGCACATTGCCTCTACCGCTCTTCACTATGGACAACAAGCCTTTGAGGGCTTAAAAGCGAGAATGGGTGCAGATGGTAAGGTTCGTATATTTAGGCTAGAGGAGAATGCGAAACGTATGCAACGCTCGGCGGATTACCTCGAAATGGCGCAACCACCTATTGAACTCTTCAACGAGGCTGTATTAACGGTAGTTAAGCACAATATAGAGTATGTTGCACCATACGGCGTAGATGGTTCATTATATATTCGACCTGTACTATTTGGAGTTGGTGCGACGGTGGGGATTCGTCCATCGGATGAGTATATGTTAGTAATATTTGTGACTCCTGTGGGGCAATACTTCCCTAAGGGTAAGGCTCCGGGGCTTAACATTTTAGTGGATAGAGATCACGATCGCTCAGGCGCACACGGCACTGGACATATCAAAGCGGGGGGTAACTACGCAAGCTCACTAAAGAGTGGTGTTGAGGCATACGCTAAGGGGTACAACAGTGTGCTGTACCTAGACCCTATTGAGCATAAGTATATTGACGAATGTGGAGCTGCAAACTTCTTTGCCATCAAGGACAATAAGTATATAACTCCAGTATCTAGTTCTATTTTACAATCTATCACCAATATGTCTCTTCAGGACATTGCACGTGATCTTGGTCTAGAGGTAGAGTGTAGAAAGATTGACTTTAAGAATGAAATCGAAACTTTCGAGGAGATTGGAGCTTGTGGTACAGCTGCAATTATTGCACAGATTAACTCTATATACGATCCTCAGGACGATAAAACCTACGAATTTTCAGGCTCTGAGACTATCAAGAGGTTATTGGAACGCTACTTTGCAATCCAAAACGGAACCTATGAGGATACTCACAACTGGATGACAGTAGTTGAATAGTAGCTCTACATAATAGAGAAACTAACAAAATATAGTTAAGCGTGGAGGTATCTCTTGCTCATATTTAAGGGTGTCATTGATTGGCATTTTTGAAGAGCAAGAGATACCTCCACTCTCTTAGGATTATTTTTTGAGTTGGATTAGTAAAAATCCTCAGTGTATTCTACCAGAGACCATTGCAAAACTTATGTTTTGCTCCGCTATGAAGAGCGTTGATA
>CAYJLU010000116.1:0-4174 GCA_964371395.1 uncultured Rikenellaceae bacterium
TTCTCGACCCCCCCCCTGATTTATTGGTTGTTATTCCACCTTGAGAATATTGGTGCTACTCTTTCGATTTCCTCTCTTGAGAGTGCCTCTACACCCTCGAGTGGATATTTTATCCCCAGCTGGTCATACTTAGAGGTAGCCATAGTATGGTAGGGTAGTAACTCCACTCTATCAATAACAGTGTATGGCTCTAAGTGCTTTGCTAGAGCTTCGAGTTGTTGAGTGTTATTCGTGTAATTAGGTACGACCACGTGACGAATCCATACTCTAATGCCTTGCTCTTGGAGATAATCCAGAAATCTTAATGTTGGTTCAATATTTCCTCCACCGGTGATCTCCTTAAATCCATCTCTGTATATTGACTTTATATCTAAGAGCACTAGGTCAGTGAATCGAAGCATCTCCTTTACACTATCATTGAGGATTACACCCGCAGTATCAACAGCAGTATGTATTCCATCGGCTCGACATAGCTTCAATAGAGTTGCAACCTCATCTGCTTGGAGTAGCGGTTCGCCACCAGAGATAGTGATACCTCCTTTTGCTATATAGCTCTTATATTTCTGTACCTCGGCGAATAGCTGCATAGGACTCATATCCTTAGCACTCGGGCTATTAATGGCCCAAGTGTCAGGGTTATGGCAGTATAAACAGCGCAGTGGACAGCCCTGCGTGAATACGACGAATCGTACTCCTGGGCCGTCCACTGTACCGAAGCTCTCTAAAGAGTGAATCTTCATCTATACTTTAGATTTTGCTACTGATAGTTCTCGATATTACGTCAAGTTGCTGCTCTTTAGTTAGGCGGTGGAAGTTCACTGCGTAACCAGAAACACGGATCGTAAGCTGTGGATACAGCTCTGGACGCTCCATTGCATCTAGGAGAAGCTCCTTGTCAAATACGTTCACGTTAAGGTGCTGACCACCGTTCGGAGTGAAGTAACCATCAAGTAGTGTAACAAGGTTGTTCGCACGGTTATCCATATCCTTACCTAGCGCAGCTGGAGTGATACCAAATGTGTATGATATACCGTCTGCTGCTTGGTGGAATGGAAGTTTAGCAACCGAAGCAAGCGATGCAAGAGCACCCGAGGTATCACGTCCGTTCATAGGGTTTGCACCCGGAGCGAATGGGCTACCAGCCTCACGTCCACAAGGAGTTGAGCCAGTCTTCTTACCGTAAACCACGTTAGAGGTTATAGTAAGGATCGACTGAGTTGGTTTTGCGTTACGGTATGTTTCGTGTTGACGAAGGTACTCCATAAATATCTCAGTAATCTCAACAGCTACCTTATCGGTAGAGTCACAGTTGTTACCGAAAGGCACATAGTCACCCTCACGCTCAAAACCTACTGCTAGGCCTTGCTCGTTACGGATAACCTTAACCTTTGCATCACGGATTGCAACAAGTGAGTCAGTAACGATCGAAAGACCTGCGATACCCGTTGCACGAATACGCTCAACCTCAAGGTCGTGAAGAGCAAGCTCGTAAGCCTCGTAAGAGTACTTATCGTGCATATAGTGGATAATCTTAAGTGCATTTACATATACCTTAGCCAACCAACGCATCATTAGTTTGAAGCGATCCATTACCTCATTATAGTCTAGGTACTCAGATGTAATTGGGCTGTAAGCAGATGAGATTTGTTCGCCAGTCATTTCGTCCTTACCACCGTTGATAGCGTAAAGAAGACACTTAGCAAGGTTTGCTCTAGCACCGAATAGCTGCATTTGCTTACCAATCTTCATTGGAGAAACACAACAAGCGATACCGTAGTCATCACCGTAGTCTGGACGCATTAGGTCGTCATTTTCGTACTGGATTGATGAAGTGTTGATAGATACCTTCGCACAGAAAGTCTTCCAGTTCTCAGGCGATGCAACTGACCAAAGTACAGTAAGGTTTGGTTCTGGTGCTGGGCCTAGGTTGTATAGTGTGTGTAGGTAACGGAACGAAGTTTGAGTTACAAGTGTACGACCATCAACACCCTGACCACCTAATACTTCAGTTACCCATACAGGATCACCTGAGAATAGGTCGTTATACTCTGGAGTACGTAGGAAACGGATGATACGTAGTTTGATGATAAATTGGTCGATAAGCTCCTGAGCATCAGCCTCTGTAAGTAGACCAGCCTCAAGGTCCTTCTTAATGTAGATATCAAGGAATGTTGCTGTACGTCCTAGTGACATTGCAGCACCATCTTGATCCTTAGTTGCAGCAAGGTACGATAGGTACACAAACTGAACTGCTTCCTTAGCGTTAGTCGCTGGTTTTGTTACATCGAAACCGTAAGCCGCACACATTCTCTCGAAGCTCTTAAGCGCAGCGATTTGCTCCGATACCTCTTCACGTTGTTGAATGATGTCACAGGTAATCTCTTGAACGTCAAGTCTGTTGAGTTGCGCCTTCTTATCTGAAAGTAGGTTAGTAGTTCCGTATAGTGCTACACGACGGTAGTCACCGATAATACGACCACGACCATAGGCGTCAGGAAGACCAGTGATAACACCTGAGCGACGAGCGTCAAGCATCTCTTTTGTATAGGCCGAGAATACACCCTCGTTGTGAGTCTTGCGGTACTTCGTGAAGATCTCTTTTGTCATCGGATCTAGCTCATAGTTATATGACTGAAGCGCAGTCTCTACCATTCTCCATCCACCCTTAGGGAAGATAGCACGCTTTAGAGGAGCATCTGTTTGTAGACCAAAGATAACTTCGTTCTCTTTGTCGATATATCCTGCACCGTAACCGTCAATGCTCGATGGCATCTTTGTCTCAGCATCGTAAACACCCTTTTCTAGCTCAACTTTGAACATCTCGGTTAGAGTGTTCCAAAGTGCTTTAGTGCGATCTGATGAACCCACTAGGAAGCTATCATCGCCTGTGTATGGTGTGTAGTTTCTTTGAATAAAATTTCTTACGTTAATCTCGTCGGTCCATTCTCCACCCGAGAATCCTGACCAAGCCTCTTCGTTATACTTCATAAATTTTAAGTTTTGAGTTATTATGTTAATGATATTAATTTTATATTTTATTTCTGGTAACTGTACCAATAAGCTGTGCCAACAAAGAGTGCTCCACCGATTATATTACCAATGGTTGCAGGAATTAGGTTAGAACAGAATAGTTCGCCTACTGTTATATCCGCCCCTTGGAACATCGCCATAGGGATTATAAACATATTAGCTATGGAGTGCTCATACCCTATTGCTACAAATATCATCACTGGCCACCAAATGCCAATAATCTTGCCCATAACCGTCTTTGCCGCCATTCCTTGCCACATAGCCAAACAAACTAACCAGTTTGCTCCAATACCCTTGAGCATAGTTACATAGAATGGATTTGATGTCTTAGCATTTGCTACACTCTGGAATCCTGCTCTAAATTCTTCGGCATCGGCTACGTGCGTAAGGTGAACGAGGAAGTATGCAAAAAATAAGCACCCAACAAAATTCATTGTCCATACAATTGTCCAGTTCTTAAGCAGTGAGCTAACGCTTGCCTTTCGGCTTAGTACTGCTGGCATAAAATATGCAGTATTTCCCGTGAATAATTCAGCACCCGCAAGTACTACAAGGCATAATCCGCCGGGAAAGACTAATCCCATAAGTAGTTTAGTGAGCATTGGATTTTCAGCTGTAAGTCCCGGCATACCATACCCGGACATTACCGAAATCAGACCAGCCATTGAGATATAAACACCAGCTAAAAAACTAAGAACGAGAAGTTTATTTGTTCCAAATTTACTCTTTGCCTCCGCTGACTTGGCAGCATATTGAACAATCTCGTTTGGTTGTAACATCATAAAAGAATCACACTTTTTTAATTTGAATAACTTGTCTATGCCCGTATAATATATCGGTAGGGGCTTTCAATTCACAAAGATAGTGATTTTTTACGGAAAAAATAAAATTTAAATCATAATAAATATTAATTAGTAAAGATATTTATTGATAAATACTTTGTATATAGTACTTTAAATAATTAAAAAAAATATTTAAATATATAAACCAAAAAATAATGAACAGTAGCACTCTTTTTGCTTAATGAGACCATTGCAAGGCGGCGATATTTTAAAGATAACTCAAATGACTCTTCAGTCACATACTTAGAGGTATGCTCCATTCATAGCCCTTAGAGCCATCTTCAAAATCTCATCCACCTATC
>CAYJLU010000117.1:0-4158 GCA_964371395.1 uncultured Rikenellaceae bacterium
ACGTGAGGATTTAGGCGAAGCAGGAAGTGCCAAAAATGTTTTTTAGACACGCTCTCCGCTATGAAGAGCGTTGATAGGTGGATGAGGGGCTATGAAAGGAGCATACCTGAGTATGTGACTGAAGAGTCATTGGAGTTATCGTTAAAATATCGACGCCTTGCAACGGTCTCTTTACGCAAAAAAAGTGTCGAGGAGTAACCCCGACACTGATTCTTATGGCGAACTTATAGTTTTGCCGTACGATACTATGGTTTAAAATCTAAAAAGAAGGTGAATTATTCATCTTCATCCTCTTGGGCATCTGGGTCTACTACCTCGATTTCAAAAAACTGCGTCTCATAAGGTAGTATCTGTGGCGTTGCCGTGGCATCTCCATATACCCCTCCTGCATACCACGACGCAGCAACAGCCTCTGCTGTTTCTCCCTGACGCATATTTAATATCACACGAGGAAAGACCTGATAATTAGATAGTGTATCGGTGAATGTACTTGTTGTAATAGAGACTAGGCCATAGGTTTCACCGCTGTCATAATATCCCCACTCCTCGGCAACAGATTCAATATTTGTAGCCCTTGGAAATCCATCTAGGAAGTAGGTTGTATATTGATAATTTGCCGTAGAGTCCTCAGTAATAATATCACCCTCGGCTTTTGCATCAGTAATTCGCATATATAGTCCTTCACGAAGCGTATCAGCTTCGGTCATTCCCCAATTATCGAACACCCATTTATTAAGCCTCTGAAGCTCGATTTCACGTGGATCTTCATCAATCGATCCAATCTTTATATCGAAGTATATAGGGTATCCAACATAACTACTTCCCGCAGGACCTGCATAGCCACTATTTTCGTTCATTGCACTGCTATATGCTAGTGAACTAGGTATATATACCCTCGCCTCATCGCCCACTCGAAGTTCGAGTAGTGCGAGGTATAGCCCATAGCATAGTTTTGACTGTGTCGTAAAGTAGATATAGTCATCCACAAAGTGAGTTGTAGCTAGTGCTGTACCTAACCTCTGAGCAAGCAACGAATCCCTTGTCTCGAATACGTCACCCGCAAGCGTATAGCCAGTATATGATAGCCTAATCCAACTAGTATCTAGCTTAGGCGCAGAGAGTTGCTCCCAATTAACGTCCCTTGACTTAAAATCAATAAAGATTCCACTATCCAACTCTTGTGCCTCAGGGGCATTCTTTTCCATCCACGCAAGGAAACTTTCGGTAACGAAGTCATCAAATTCCGTACCTCCTTCCTTAGCACAAGAAAGTGCTACAAGTCCGATAATGCCTGCTAAAACTAATCTTCCTATTCTATTCATCTACTCCTGTTTTAATAGGAAAGGGAACTATATTAAATAGTGCCCTTCCTATGTAATTTATAATAAAAATTATTGTTTGAATGAGCCTAAGTGGTCAATCTCAAAGTTTTCTATATAACTAAGGTGAGCATCACACTTAGCCTCGCCCTCTTTAATAAAGGCAATCATCGACATTTTATACTCTTCACTAAGTTCACCAGATTGTTGAAGGAGTAGGTGCCCCATAATTGGATAACCTGCCATCTCAACTAATCTACGAGCGTGGAACTCTTGGATCTCTTTATTTTCAGCCGCTTGTACAAGTTCTACTGCACGTTGGTATTTTTCACGCATTGCCACTAGCTTATCTATGTATGTAGATAGTTCAGCAGCTGGTTCAATAGCCTCGTACACCTCTAGTTGTGATAGGTATGTACCTTTAAGCACACCTGCAATAGCTGCCACAACCTGAAGCTGTGATGTTCCCTCGTAGATAGTCGTAATACGTGCATCACGATATATTCTCTCGATTGGATAATCCTTCATAAAACCACTACCTGCGTGAATCTGAAGTGAATCGTAGGCAACCGAGTTGCTATACTCTGAGCTAAATAGCTTTAACAGTGGAGTATAAGCATCAGCAAGTCTCTGATATTTCTTCATTTCGGCACGCTCCTCAGATGTTAGTTTTATGCCTTTTTCCTTGTGATAGTAGCACTTGTAAACATCCACGAATCTTGCTGTTTCATATAGTAGAGCACGAGATGCGTGAAGTCTAGCTCTCATATTAGTAAGCATCTCATATACTGCTGGGAATTCGATAATAGCCTTACCGAACTGCTCACGCTCCTGCGCATACTTTAGACCCTCACGATACGCTGCCTCCATAATACCACAAGATTGAGCACCAATACCCAGTCGTGCAGAGTTCATAAGACCCATAACGTACTTAATAAGTCCCATCTTTCTATCACCTACAAGTTGCGCTGGTGCATTAGTGAATACCAGCTCACAGGTTGGTGAACCGATAATACCCATCTTATGTTCGATACGGCGCACTTTCACTGCCATATGCTTCTTATCATACACAAATAGCGAAAGTCCACGAGCGTCAGTAGTACCCTCCTCTGAGCGAGCAAGAACTAGTGAGATCTCGCCATCACCATTGGTAATAAATCGTTTAACGCCATTAAGTAGCCACTGTCCTTCATTCTCAGGGTCTGGTGTAGCCTTTAGCATAACTGCCTGAAGGTCAGAACCTGCATCTGGTTCAGTTAGGTCCATTGCGAAGGTATCACCCTTGTGCGCACGTGGAAGGAACTCTGCGTTGATAGCCTCCGAAGCAAACTCGTGAAGTGTCTCAGCACAGTCCTGAAGTCCCCAAATATTAGCAAAACCAGCATCTGCACGAGCTACCATATCGCAACTCATTACGTAAGGTACTAGTGGAAAGTTAAGACCGTCGTACTTTCTTGGAAGTGAAAGTCCATAGACACCCGCTTGTGTAAGCATTCTATGGTTCTCGGCAGTACCCTCTGCATAGATTACTCTATCGTTTTCAACCGTTGGTCCCGTTGCATCAACACCCTCTGCATTTGGTGCTAGAGTATCAGCACAGATCTCCCCGATGATGCCTAGTACTCTCTTATATGAGTCGATTGCGTCCTCGTGGTCTACTGGTGCATAGTCATACTTCTGTGCATCGCTAAAGTTATCCTCCTTTAGCTCTACAATCTTCTTCATCAACGGGTGGTTGAGGTGGAATTGTAGGTCTGTATTATCTGTGAAAAAATTTCCCATTTTTTTTAGCTTATTTTAATAGCTACATATCTAATAACACCGAAGTATTACTATTTAGTATTTGCTTTATAGTGTTTAATCATTTTATTTACAACATCTGCATAGTCGCCAGTGATAGCGTAGTCTGCAATCTTATTGATTGGAGCCTCTGGATCATTATTAATCGAGATAATCATAGCCGAACCATCCATACCTGCTGTATGTTGAATCTGCCCAGAGATACCACAAGCGATATACAGTTTTGGACGTACAGTTGTACCAGTTTGGCCAATTTGACGGTTATGCTCACAATATCCCGCATCGACTGCTGCACGAGATGCACCAACCTCACCACCAAGTAGCGTAGCTAGCTCACCTAGTAGCTCAAAGCCCTCCTTAGAACCAACACCGTAACCTCCTGCCACGATTACTGGAGCACCCTTAATATTTACCTTACGCTCCTCAATATGACGAGAGATAATCTTAACGGCTAAGTCTGTATCTTTCACATACTTCGACCAGTCAATCTGCTTAACCTCTGCCTTAACTGCATCTGCTGGTTTAGCCATAGCCATTACACCCTCACGAACTGTTGCCATCTGTGGGCGGCAATCAGGGTTGATGATAGTAGCGATGATATTACCGCCAAATGCTGGACGGATTTGGTATAGTAGGTTCTTGTAGTCTCCTCCCTTTGAGTCCTTGTGGTCTCCAATCTCTAGCTGTGTACAGTCAGCGGTAAGTCCACTGTGAAGAGCTGAAGACACACGTGGTGCTAGGTCACGTCCTAGTGAAGATGCACCAAAGAGTGCAATTTGAGGTTTTGTCTCCTCAAAAACACCACAAACAATAGATGTGTGAGGTAGTGTACGATATGGAGCAAGTTCCGCTCCCGAGGCGATATGTATAATATCAGCACCGTAGCTCTCTAGGGTCTCTACAACCCCCTCAACGTTATCTCCAATAACAATAGCTTCGACCTTACAGCCAAGTTCACGTGATAGTGTACGACCTTTGGTTAGCAGCTCTAATGAAACATCGGCAACCTTGTTACCCTCAATCTCTATATATACGAATA
>CAYJLU010000118.1:0-4154 GCA_964371395.1 uncultured Rikenellaceae bacterium
AACGAAGTTTTTCCAGCCCCGCCGTGGGCAGTGCCATCCGGCACACGGATTTGTGCATTGTACTAGAGTAATGAAAAAAAGAGTGAGCCTGTAAGGCGAACCAGTCCAATCAAAAATCAAAATGGTTGGGGTGACTACCCCAACTATTTTGCTGAATAAATGTTATTAGCTTGTTCCTTACCCACTACCATCAAATCATATTTACGTATCAACGCCTTATTTAGATCGAAAATATCGTGTGCATTACAGGGAGCATTTTATAGGGAATTAAAGATTTTTCGAACGTAGAAAATCCTTAATATTATCTAAAATGCCATTAACAAGTGTTGCGATAGCCTCCCTGCTACTCCAACCGCAATGCGGTGCGAGGATAAGTTTATAGGGATCCTCAAGGCTTAGAAGTGGATTCTGAGCCTCTATTGGTTCCGACCCAAAGACATCCAGTGCAGCACCCGCAATTACTCCATCATTAAGTGCTGTTGCAAGTGCTACCTCATCAATAATGCCTCCACGCCCTACATTTACAATTATTGCACCAGAATGCATTAACTCTAGTTCAGTTTGAGAGATAAGATTTTGTGTTTTTTCATTAAGTGGTGCGTGGATGGTGATAATATCAGAGGAACTCATCAGTTCATCAAGAGTAAGGCATTCATATCCTTGTGATAGGTTTTTTTCAGAGGTAGAGTAGTACGATACCCTAGCACCAAGAGCTGTTGCTATCTCCGCTACACGCCTACCAATCGCCCCCATCGCAATTATCCCCCAACGCTTACCACGAACCTCGCCAATAGGCCTATCTAGATTAAAACAACGAGTGCCAGCGGCATACTTACCACTATGTACAAAATCATTATAGAATGGCACCTGACGGAGCAGAGCCAGTACAAAACCGATAGTTGCCTCTGCGACACTATCGGTGGAGTATCCAGCTACATTACGAACCTCTATACCTTTTGCTTTGGCATACTCTACGTCAATATTATTAGTGCCAGTAGCCGCAACACATATTAGTTTTAACTCTACAAGAGCATCAATCTCAGCTCTAAGTAACTTAACTTTATTTGTGATGACGATTTGAGCACCTCTACACCTCTCAACTATCTGTTGCTGAGTGGTATCTTCGTATGCGGTAAAATCACCCAGTGATTCAAACTCACTTAGTGAAGCCTCAGAGATAGAGTATGCGTCCAGAAATACGATGCGTATCATAGTTGGGAGTATTTAGTCTTTAAAATATATTAGTAAAAAGATAGGAGATGCACTCCATTATAGAGTTGCATCTCCCTGAATTTTAACCTTAAGATATAGAAGATTATTAGTTTTTTGATTGCTCAAGGCTAGCTTTTCTAAACTCTTTCATCGCCTTTTCAATCTCAAGTGATGCTTTACGAGCACGAGTACCTGCAGCTTTGTTACCATTTTCAACTTGAGCGTTTGCATCTTTGTTGAATGCTGCAACCGCAGCCTCAATTCTTTCTAGTAGTTCTTTCATTTTTGTAAAAGGTTTTAGTTTTTTGTTAGTAGATAACACTGCAAATATAGTAAAATTTGGATATTGAGCAATATGTTTATCATAAAAATATATTAATTTATTACCATTATGGTTAATATCCGTCACATATTCCGTATATTTGTACTCTAATTAATCAAGACCGTTGTAGGTCGATAGAATTTTCAAATATAACGTATAAGAACTACCCTTATTCACTTAACCATTGAGCCTATGCTCTTTGTTGGATGGTTCTCTATATTTTACATTCAAAATTTCATCTTATCTGCGCGACGCTCTTTTGACTAGAACTGGAGTAAAACGTACGTTTTGCACTGACCTTATAGTAGTTATGATTTAGCAAAGAACAACAAAATGGCAAAGAAAGAGAATAAAGAATATGCAAATAAGAACAAAAACTTTTTAAGACGTATAGCAACAGAACAAGGCATTGTTGAGCTATCTGGTGGGGTGTTGTATAGAGTCGAGAGGAGTGGTCAAGGTGATATCTCACCAACGCTTAGTGATGTTGTATCTGTACACTATCGTGGCACTTTAATTGATGGGCAAGAGTTTGATTCCTCGCTATCTAACCCATACCCTGAGACCTTTAGGTTGAGGGATGTAATTGAGGGTTGGCAAGTGGCTCTGTGTCAAATGCACATAGGCGATAAGTGGATAATTTACATCCCTTCGAGTATGGCATACGGTAAGGAGAAGAGTGAGGGCATACCTAAGAATTCAACACTGATATTCGAGGTGGAACTTATTGCCATTAATTAGTTTGGTAAGGGATTTGCTTTTTTCGATGGTGAGGAGAGTAAGGTGTTAGTGAAGAAAGCATAAAGACTATGAATGATAGAGGATTAATTAAGATATTTACCCCAAAGGTAAAGGGTGAGTTGGAGTTACCAATAGCATCTAGTGCTATTGCAGCTGGTTTTCCTTCACCTGCGGCTGACTATGATGACCTGAAGTTGGATCTCAATAGAGAGTTAATACGTAATGCAGCAGCCACTTTCTATGCTAGAGTTAGTGGTCTTTCTATGGTCGATGATAATATTGATGATGGAGATCTTTTAGTCATAGATAAGAGTATTGAACCGTATAGCGGGTGCCTTGCGGTTTGTTTCTTGGATGGTGAATTTACATTAAAGAGACTGGAGCTTACTCAGAGTGGGGCATTACTCATACCCGCTAATAAGAATTTTAGTGCAATTGAGGTCACTCAAGATAATGATTTTGTGGTGTGGGGTGTGGTGACTTATGTAATTAAGAAAATGTAAGGGGAGGGGGAGAAAGTAATGGTTGGACTGTGTGATTGCAACAACTTTTTTGCCTCGTGCGAGAGGGTTTTTCGCCCCGATTTGATTGATCGTCCAGTTGTGGTTCTTAGTAATAATGATGGGTGTGTAATAGCTAGAAGCAATGAGGCAAAGTCACTAGGTATTAAGATGGGGCAACCACTCTTTCAGATCAAACACCTGATAAGGAGTGCGGGGGTAGTGACCTTTTCGAGTAATTATCAACTCTATGGCGATATGTCAAGTAGGGTCTTCTCACTACTTCGCACAGCAGTTCCAGATATTGAGATATACTCTATTGATGAGGCGTTTATAGATTATAGTGGTGTGGCGTTAGAGGATATTGAGCAGATGACCAGAGCATTGGTTCGTTACATTAAACGTTCGACTGGTATTCCTGTAAGTATAGGGATAGCACCGACAAAGACCCTAGCTAAGGTAGCAAGTAAATTGTGTAAGATCTATCCGAAGTTGAATGGTTGTTGTCTAATGCACAGGGAGCAGGATATTGAGAAGGTGTTATCTAGCTACCCAATTGAGGATATATGGGGAATTGGACGTAGACACTCCAAGATGCTTAGTAGCTATGGTATAGTTACAGCACAACAGTTTCGTAGTCTTAGTCAAGAGTGGGTTAGGGAGAATATGAGTATTACGGGGTTAAGGACTCACAAGGAATTGAATTTAATTCCATCTCTTGATTTCGAGGTAGTTTCACCATCAAAGCAATCTATTACTGTCTCTCGTTCCTTCTCTAAGGAGTTGTATGGCGAGGATGAAATACGAGAAACCTTGGGAGCTTTTGTGGCTAGTGCGGCTACAAAGTTACGATCACAAGGTTCTCGTTGTGGTGCAATTTCGGTTATTTTGATGACTAATCGTCACCGCCCAGATCAACCACAATATTTTGAGTCTAAGACCGAAAAGCTAGCCGTGCCAATAAGTAGTACTATTGACATAATGGCAGTAGTTGGTCGAATATTTCATTCAATTTTTATTGAAGGTTATGGTTATAAAAAGGCGGGAGTAACACTACTAGATATAAAGCAATGTGGTGATATACAGCAGAGTCTATTTAATGATAGTGATCCTGCTAAGCATAATGATTTAATGACTACACTCGATAACCTTAATCAAAAGCACGGTAAGGATACTATACGGCTAGCCTCACAGGGTGATTTTATGGCAAAGTTGAATCGCAACCACCTCTCACCTTTATACACTACTTCTTGGGATGATATATTGGTGGTAAAGGTATAGTGCATTATTTTTTGTGTTATGTTATTTATTGTTTGTTCATAGTATCAGGAAATTTGGTTTTGTGCATTGTACTAGAGTAATGAAAAAAGGAGTGAGCC
>CAYJLU010000119.1:0-4029 GCA_964371395.1 uncultured Rikenellaceae bacterium
CAAACTCTGTAATCTGTCATTTGGTTACTGTCTTAGTACAGCAATCTCACCAGTACGCCCCACAGATACTATTGAGGAAGCACTACGGGTTGAGCCTTTCTCAAACTCCGCAGGTACGACAAAGTCAACAGCATCGATTATCTCTTGGGTAATTTCTGAGAATCTTGACGGAGATTTTTCGCCGCTTATATTTGCAGATGTAGATACTATCGCTCTGCGGAATTTGCGCAGTAGGTCCTGACAAAATTCGTGTTGTGGGATGCGTATAGCTACTGTTTTTTCTTCAGAAGCTAGGATATTCTGAGCAACAGCACACCCACCCTCCATTATAACGGTAAGTGGTTTGCTGCCTTTAGCCTCAGCTGCCTCAAAGAGCTGATCCGCAACATCTGGTACACTCTCAACGTATCTCCACATATCATCTCTATTGGCTACAAGTATTATCACCGCTTTGCTGTCCTCTCTACGTTTAATCTCATAGACTTTGCGAACTGCATCTGCATTGGTTGCATCACAGCCTATACCCCATATCGTATCAGTTGGATATAGTATTACTCCTCCTGAACGTAGCACTTCATTGCACTTCTCTATAACGTCTCTTTTCTCCATAACTTAAAAGTATAATAGTGAATAACTAAAGTTTATTAATAATTTGTGCTATAACCTCAGGGAAATGTTTGTGTTCGAGCGCGTGGATCTTATTGGCAAGGCTCTCTGCATTATCCTCACTAGTAATTTCGCACTTTGCCTGAAATATAATGGCTCCTTCATCGTATTTCTCATTGACGAAGTGTATTGTAATTCCCGATTCACTTTCACCAGCCTCTATCACCGCTCTATGCACATTATCACCATACATTCCCTTACCTCCAAATTTAGGTAATAATGCAGGGTGAATATTAACTATTCGTCCGCTATATGCCGAAACAATATCAGCGGGCATAAGCAACATAAATCCTGCAAGTACAATAAAATCAATGCCTAATTCTTGCAAAAAACTTAATATTTGCGCACTGTTCTCTCTAAAATCTCTAGCACTAAATATTTTAGAGGGGATAGAGTGATTTACGGCTCTTTGCAATACATAAGCATTTAAATTATTGGTTATTACAACAGATACCTGACAAATTTCGGTACGTTGGCTGAAGAAATTAATAATCTCCTCAGCATTAGAACCGCTACCAGATGCAAATATAGCTATTTTTTTCATAATGTGTGAGTTAAATAAAAAATGTTATATAAAAGTACAAAAAAAACATATAAAATTGCGGAGTTTAATAAAAAAAGTATAAATTTGCACAGAATTGTTAAACCAAAAATAATAGAGAGACAATGTCAAACATTTCAAAAAAAGTAGTAGAGATTATCGTAGACAAACTAGGTGTAGACGCAGAAGAAGCAGTACCAACAGCAAGCTTTACAGCTGATCTTGGTGCAGATTCACTTGACACCGTTGAACTTATTATGGATTTCGAAAAGGAATTCGAAATTGCAATCCCAGACGAAGATGCTGAGAAGATCGCAACCGTAGGTGACGCTATCTCTTACATTGAGGCAAAGAAAAACTAATTCACTTTGCTTAACAACTTGTACCGTTAAGGTGAGGTAGAACTTACTTCTGTGGGGCTACTATTTCTAATAGGTGCAGGACAGCTAAGACTAGATCAAAGGGGATTAGAGCTAAGGCTTTTATCCCCTAAATCTTTTATTATTGGTATTCTTAATACTTTGAGGAAAAGAGAATTTAATTAACATAATTGTAAGAATCATATACGTATTAATAAATTAGAGATATGAGAAGAGTAGTAGTTACAGGTTTGGGTACTGTTAACCCACTTGGAAATAACGTTGAAGAGTACTTTGCCGCTCTTAAAGAAGGCAAGAGTGGTGCAGCACCAATTACCCTATTTGACGCATCTAAGTTTAAGACTCAGTTTGCGTGTGAGGTAAAGGGCTTTAATGCAGCAGATCACTTCGATAGAAAAGAGGCTAGAAAGTTTGATAGATTTGCTCAATTTGCGATGGTTGCAGCAGAGCAAGCTGTTCAGAATTCAGCACTTAATATTGAGGCTATCGATCTAGATAGAGCAGGTGTAATTTGGGCATCGGGTATTGGTGGACTAGATTCTATCACCGAGGCTATCACTGACTTTGCAAAGGGAGATGGTACTCCTCGATTCAATCCATTCTTTATTCCTAAGATGATTATTGACATTGCAGCAGGTCACATCTCTATGAAATATGGCTTTAGGGGTCCTAACTACGGTACAGTTTCGGCGTGTGCGAGTGCTAACCACGCATTTATCGACGCTATGAACCTTATCCGTTGGAATAAAGCTGACATTATTGTTGCAGGAGGGTCTGAGGCAGCAATCTCACCAGCAGGTATTGGTGGATTTAATGCAATGCAGGCACTTTCAACTCGTAATGACGACCCACAAACAGCTTCTCGTCCATTCGACACAGGTCGTGATGGCTTTGTTATGGGTGAGGGTGCTGGTGCACTTATCCTTGAGGAGTATGAGCACGCAGTTGCTCGTGGTGCAAAGATATATGCTGAGGTTGTTGGTGGCGGTATGAGCGCAGACGCTTATCACCTTACTAGCCCACATCCTAACGGTATGGGTGCTTGTAAATCTATGCAAAATGCGATTGCAGATGCAGACCTTAAACCATCAGATATAGACTACGTTAACCTTCACGGCACCTCTACTCCAGCAGGCGATATTCCTGAAATTACAGGTGTGATGACCTGCTTTGGCGACCACTGCTACAAGATGAATATCTCATCAACAAAATCTATGACTGGTCACCTACTTGGTGCAGCAGCAGCAGTTGAAGCTCTAGCTTGTATTATGACACTTACCGAGGGTGTGGTAGCTCCAACTATCAACAACTTTGAACTCGATAAATCAGTAGACCACAAACTAAATCTTACACTTAACAAGGCTCAAACCAGAGACGTTAAGTACGCACTAAGCAATACATTTGGATTTGGCGGACACAACTCTACTGTTGTGTTCAAGAAATTTGAATAAGTTTCCAGTAGATGCTTAGGAGATTTTTCCGAAGATATATAGGCGCAGATGCCCATTACTATAAGCTCATACACCGAGTATTCGGGGTATGGGCTTATAACATTGATATATTTAAGTTAGCGTTGGTACACCGTTCGGCATCTGTTTCGTTGGAGAGCGGTCAACAGGTTAATAATGAGCGATTGGAATTCTTAGGAGATGCGGTCTTAGATCTCTTTATCTCAGAAATGTTATTTATAGAGTATCCTGAATATCAGGAGGGTTTACTCACTAAGCTAAGGAGTAGGATAGTGTGTCGATCGACTCTTAACACACTTGGTCGTTCGATTGGCATTAAGGGTGAGATTGTAGCAAATCAAAGTTCTAATAGGTTCTCTAGGCAAAATATGTATGGTGATGCCTTTGAAGCTCTGTGTGGCGCACTATATCTTGATCAAGGCTTTGATAAGACCAGCAGGGTATTAATGAAACTCTTTAATGAAAATTTAGATATTGAGGAGTTAGTAACAACTGATAGTGATTATAAGAGTCGCATATTAGAGTGGGCACAGAGGAAGAGGCATAAATTAGAATTTTATAGCGAGCGTAGTGCTGATTATAGCGAGAGTAATCCATTATTTGAGTCGGTGGTAATGGTAGATGGGCAAAGGCGAGGTTACGGATCTTCACGCAGCAAGAAAGATGCAGAGCAAAAGGCTGCACAAGCAGTTTTTCAAGAGCTATTTGAGCAGGAGCTTTAGGGTTGTTTCTTCTCTAAGAGATATTTAGCAATGATTCAGTCTGATTAAAACATCATTGTGGCGGTAAATTGACAATACTTATGCAGAATAGTTGGGGCGAATACCTCAACTATTTTGTATATTTAATAGGATTGGTTCACCTTGCAGGTTCACTACATTTTTTTGATTACGTCAAGTACAGTACACAAATCTGT
The DNA here is from genome assembly GCA_964371395.1 of uncultured Rikenellaceae bacterium. Lineage (GTDB taxonomy): Bacteria > Bacteroidota > Bacteroidia > Bacteroidales > Rikenellaceae > Mucinivorans. The sequence goes on from CAYJLU010000119.1 coordinate 3,973, forward strand.
GTGCTGGATGGCACTGAACCACTGCTATGAAATTTATAGCACTTGGGAAAATGACGT
>CAYJLU010000120.1:0-4027 GCA_964371395.1 uncultured Rikenellaceae bacterium
CGACTCACAGTATGGTAACCTCCTTTCTTTTGCACTCCAAAAGACTCTATATATCTTAATACAATAGTAGCCTCAATGAAGTCAATAGAGTGTTTGAGCTTTGTAACACCGTAATAAAATTACAGTGTTACAGAGCGCAAAATAGTATGACTAGTTATTGTCACTATCTGAGATAAAGCATCTGTGAGCTTTAAATAGATTTGCAGTGTGAAGAACCATCGACTTCGTCTCATTGATTATCGTTAGATATAGCATTGAAGAACGTGAGCCTGCTTGATCTGCAATAACTCTCTCGATTTGGCGTTTAATCGCAGCATCAAGAATTTGGAAGAACTCTTCACGCTTCTCGTCTGTGATAGCCGCAGTGTGCCCCGAGCGTAGTATATCAGCCTTAGCAATAAATAGCTCACGAGCCTTAGTGCTAATAACCTTAAGATCTTCGATTTGCATATCAGAGAATCCTTTGTGGTTGTTATTGATATACTCATATGCTGGACGAGTGATAAATAGTAGTGACTTAGCAACTTCGTTTAGGTAGTCTACAACCTGAACGTAGTAGTGTCCTGTTCCAATCTCACGCTCTTGAAGTGCACATATAGTAGAGTGAAGTGAAGTTCTACGCTCCTTAACCTCCTCACGAAGTGCATTCGCAGTTTTCATTGACTTCTTAAGCGCCTTAATATCCTCATTATAGATACCGTCAATAGTACAATCATATATAGTAGAGATGGTTTCCATAGCTTGACCAATAGCCTTATTAGTCTCCTCTGTAATAGAGCCGTGAGTAGCGTCACCCTCGACTACAACCTCTTGAGCTTTTTGTTTCTTTTGCTTGCGAGCAAAAGCGATTCTACTTTGAATAAGTATATATACACATAGAACTGCCATACCGTAGATCGCAACCTCACCACCGTACATAAGTAACATAGCTACAATAAACGCAACTGTGAATGCTACAAACGCTGTTAAGAACCAACCAGAGATAACTGTAAGTACACCAGTGATACGGTAAACTGCACTATCACGACCCCACGCTCTGTCGGCTAGCGACGAACCCATTGCAACCATAAATGTTACGTATGTAGTCGATAGTGGAAGTTTAAGCGAAGTTGCCATAGCGATAAGTATTGCCGCACAGCTAAGGTTTACAGTAGCACGGATAAGGTCAAAAGCAATCTTTTCATCCTCAACCGCCTCTACTGGTTCAAAGCGTTTGTTGATCCACGCTAGAACTGGTCTTGGAGTAACCCTAACGAATCCCTTGTTGAACTGCACTGCAGTACGTACAAGTGCACGAGATACTAGAGATGAACCGAAACGCTCATCGCCACTATTTTGGCTAGATAGGTTGATCTCAGTTTCAGTTACAGCACGAGCTTTCTTAGATAGCCATAGTGTAACGGTCATAATAGCACCTGCTGCTAGTAGGTATAGGAAGTTTACAGACACCTTTTCCTCTAGTGCACTCATCTTTAGAGTCGATAGATCTACACCACTTGCCAACGCCTCTGAAGCAACGTCAAATGACTCCTTACCTGCCATAAATACACCGATAAAGTTCACAAGGTCATTACCTGCAAATGCTAGTGCAAGTGCAAATGTACCAGCAAGTACGGTTAGTTTTAGGATGTTTAGTCTGAAGATAAATTGAAGTAGACCCATAAGTGCAGTCCATACTGCAAATGAACCTAGAAGTAGAGTCATAGTGCTTGTACCGTCGATTAGTGCCTTGAAGCTAGGGTCAATAAGCGTAGAGCCTTTAAGGCCTTTGAATAGCGCAAAGTAAGATATTGCAGTAAGTGCAACACCACACCAAATTGCACCGATATATCTAAATGATCTCTTATACTTGAACGAGAATATCGCACGAGTAACGAACATCACGATCATACCCACAGTAAATGATATTACTACCGAGAGCAGAATACCGGATATAATTGCCATCGCCTTGGAACTATTAATATAAGTAGCCAGAGTACCCGCAGTACCTTCGTCAGCCCCCCACATAGTTACAAGTGCTACGGCTACCGCCGCACCTAGAAGCTCGAATACAAGCGAAACAGTGGTCGAAGTTGGTAGACCAAGAGTGTTGAATGTGTCAAGCAGAATTACGTCAGTAAACATTACCGCTAGGAATATCATCATCACGGAGTGGAAGTCAAACTCTCCCGGGTTGAAGATTCCGCTACGTGCCACCTCCATCATACCGCTAGAGAAGATCGCCCCGAAGAGGATACCCACTGAAGCAACGGTCATAATAACCCATCGAGGGGCTACCTTACTACCGATAGCAGAGTTTAGAAAGTTTACAGCGTCATTTGATACGCCAACCACCAGATCCGAGACTGCAAGAGCCAACAGGATGGTGATTACTACAATGTAAATTGGATCCATAGTTGTTTTTTAGTTGTTATTATTTATTTTTGATTATTTGAATTCTAGATATTAAAGTTGTGTAAGGCTTTGGCGTATAATATCCTCGACGCTTAGTCCCGGAGAACTCGCCACTACTTTCTTTATAGTCTTTTGGATTGCAAGCTTAGAGAAGCCAAGGACGAGTAGTGCATCTTGAGCCTGAGCGGCATTATCGCTCAGTTCAGCGACAATATCACCCTGAGCTCCCTCTGTTGTGGTAGCTCCAAGTGATAGTACCTTATCACGCAATTTTACAATCACAACCTCAGCAGTCTTTGCTCCTATTCCCTTCACTGAGGTTAGTACCTTAACATTACCTGTGCTAATAATTGTGCATAGCTCCTCTGCGCTGTATGATGATAGCATAATTCGAGCTGTACCTCCACCTATGCCACTAACAGAGATTAGTAGCCTAAATAGAGATCGTTCCAACTCTGTGGCGAAACCAAAGAGTACGGGTGCTTGATCCTGAACAATGTACTGGTGGATGTATAGCTTCGCCTCCTTCTTCTCTAGGAGCGAGCTTTGGGAATTTAGTGAGATGGATATAGAGTACCCTATTCCAGCCGTCTCGATAACAGCAGTTGTAGGCGATAACGATACCAACTCTCCTTTAATATATTCGTACATACGTCTTGTCTGTAATTACTGGTGTGCCACTTTTAGGTTAGCGGTAGCATACCATTACAAGGCTATGGCCTATGTAGTTTATTGTTTAACTCTCTTCTTCAATAACTTATGTAGAGTTTGACTCTAAAAAGTTAAATTTTATGGTGCGAAATTACAAATTATTTTGCATCTTTGCCAAATAATTAACAATTAAATATTTTTGTAACAATTTCTTAACTTTTATACATATTAAAATTTTTTCAAATGATGAAATTCAACAAAATTCACTTATTCGCCTTACTGGCAGGTAGTTCACTTCTACTATCAACCTCGTGTAACTCGGCGGACACCAAATCGACTACAACTTCTACTGACAGCTTAAGTTCTTCAATTTCAGTGAAAACTGAAGGTGCAATAGCTTTTGTTAGAATGGACTCGCTTATGAGCGGTTATGGACTATATATGGATCTAGGTTCAGAGTTTAGCAAAAAGCAAGAGAAGGTGCAAAAGGAGTTAGAGTCTAAGGCACGTTCACTTGAGAATCAAATTCGTGACTTCTCAGAAAAGGCGCAAAAGGGACTTATTACAACATATCAAGCGCAGACTAAGCAAAAAGAATTACAAGAAAAGGAGCAACAAATACTTAATTACCGTGAAAGCAAACTCAGAGAGTTAGCTGAGGAGGAGGCTGTAATTTCTCAAAGAATCTCTTCATCTATTCTTGATTACCTTAACGAGTATAACCAAGAGAAGAAGTATTCGATGATTCTTCAAACGATGGCTGGTAATCCTGTGATTATTGCTGATCCAGTGATGGACATAACAGGTGAAGTTCTAACAGAACTTAATAAGCGTTACGAGGCGACTCTTGAAAACCCAGATCAGGAGTAATCGATAGGTTAAGGTAGCATAGTTAGGTCTAAATTTGCACTTAACAGTTACAATATTTATTGGCATAATAAAAAGTGTCGAGGATTATTCCTTGGCACTTTTTTGTTAGGTA
>CAYJLU010000121.1:0-3943 GCA_964371395.1 uncultured Rikenellaceae bacterium
CCATTCATAGCCCTTAGAGCCATCTTCAAAATTTCATCCACCTATCAACGCTCTTAATAGCGGAGCAAAACATAAGTTTTGCAATGGTCTCAATTATTAATTCAAGGAGCAAAATTTAAGGTGCGAACCTTGTCTATACTTTTTGTTTAAAAGAGCAGACAAGGTTCGCACCTTTTAGATTACAGTAGATTCTGTATAGCTATCCTTTGTATAAACAGCCCTGAGTGATATCTCGTTCGATGAGTCTCTGTTCTAGAAGCTGTACAAGGCGTTCGTTACGAATCTTACCCCACGGGCTTTGCCCCTCGAAGTGGTAGCGTGGAGGTGCCTCGCTAGCAAATCGCTCAATAATAATATCGCTCCTAAGGCGTGCCACTACCTCGCAAAAGAGGTCAATATACTCCTCGACACTATAAAATTTAAAGTCCTCAGGGTGTAGGTGATAGTCATCAACCATTGCCGTGCCACTAAAGAGTTGCAGTTGGTGGAATTTAATTGTATTTAGAGGAAGTGTATTGATTGTATTAATCGAGTTTAGTATCATCTCTTCATCTTCGCCGGGCAGGCCGATGATAAAGTGTGCGCCGACGTGAATACCACGATTAGCGGTAAGCTCTATGGCAGATCGTGCACACTGAAAGTCGTGTCCACGGTTTATGCGCTCCAATGTTTTATCGTACACGCTCTCAACCCCATACTCAACTATAACATACTCTAACTCTTTGGCAAACTCAGCGATAAGATCTAACTTCTCAGCATCTATACAGTCGGGGCGAGTACCTATTACCAAGCCTACGATGTCGGGATTATTAAGTGCCTGTTTATATGTTGATTTTAACTTGTCGACCGAGGCGTAAGTATTCGAAAAACTCTGAAAATATGCTAAAAACTTTGTAGATTTAGCATAGCGATGTTTATGAAAACCTATACCTTCGGTAATTTGTAGTTCAACGCTCTTCTCAGGCGAGCAGTACGAAGGTGTAAACGCTTCATTAACACAGAAAGTACACCCGCCACTTCCTAGCGTACCATCACGATTAGGGCAGCCCATACCAGTGTTTATTGCCACTTTTTGTACCCGTTGTCCTAGTAGCTCCTCTAGGTATTGCCTATAACTCTTGTATCTTCTCATAATTTATGACAAAGATATGTAAAATGCGATAATTTTCAAATTTCCAGAGGATTATTATATTCATTTTATTCGAAATTTATAATATTGACACTCAATATAAAATTGTGAAAAGCCGTGAATGTAGATTAATGAATTTTTTTATGTTGTTATCAATAATAATAGTGATATTGTTTGATAAATAGAGATATTCTTAATACTTTTGCAAAAGTAATAATGTGAGGTTGGATTATGGGGATATAGCCAAGCAAATTCAGATGTCTGAACACACTAATATTTAAATATAAAATTTCAAGTAAAATGAAGAAAATTAGCTTAAATCTAATTTTATTAATTAGTACATTTGCTCTTTTTGCCTCTTGTACTCCACAAGAAGACGAGCCGATCTCCCAAGCACTCACACCATCGATAAAGGTCGAGGTTGTCTCTACCTCGACAGGGAGTGCATCGCTGGCAGTCACAACAAACCTAACGGAGGAATTAGTCTACGTGGTCACTGATCTAGTAGATGCAAAAGTTCCAGAATCTATCGAGTTGTACAATACAGGTGTAAAGAAAACTGTATCTTCGGATTCTCCGATAACTACACTAAATCTAGATGAGCTAAACTTTAATACTAATTATAGACTATTCATTGTTGCAAAGTACTCTATGGATGACCCTGCTACTAGCGAGGTTGAGAATCCTAATAAGGTAGAGTATAGCGAGGTGATGGAGGTAAACTTTACAACTGCTGCCATTAGCTCTCTAATAGAGATATTACCATCAACCGACACAGATAAAATCACCTTTAAGGTAAATGTTGCAGAGGGTGATACAATTGGGGTGAGAATTCTTCAGTTTGATGAGTACGAAAGGTGGAAGAACCTCAGTTTTGTAGATGCGTTGATACTTAGTGGTGAACTAACTAATGGCAATCGTAGTTTCTATACCGAGAGTCAAGTCGTTGAGTTTACTGGTTGGAATGACTACTATGATGGATATACAGCAGTTAGACCTAATGAGTTGCTATATATCGTAGCGGGCGAGGTTTCGGTAATCTATAACGATTACTCAGGTCTTGAAGAGCTTTATGCGCACTATGACCTCGATGCTTATAACTCAGCCTCTAGCAGTGAAACAGACGTAGAGGAGGCTGACTACTGGACGTCAGATTATCACTTTACTGCCAATACAACCGTTGCACCTCCAGCAGAAAGCTCTGCAAGTGTATCAATTGAGCAGATTAATCAGACAATCTATTCTGCAACATTTAATATTACTCCTGACAAGGAGATCTCTTCGTTTAACTATATATATGTTACCGAAGGTGAGTGGGACTTGCTTAATGAGTGGTATGGCGAAGATGGTGCACTATATTGGTGCGAGCGTTACAGTAAGAAATCCTCAGAGCCAGTTGAATTAATAGCCTCTCCACTTGAGCAGGAACGTAACTACAAATTAGTGGTACAGGGATGGGAGGATGAAGAAGGTAAGATTCAGAGCACATCTATTGTGAACTTTACCGCAGGTACAGCCTCGGAAGAAGCACCAGTAATGGTAGTGACCCCAGTAGAGACCACTGGCCCGTATGCTCCGTGGGAGATAACATTCAACATTAAGGCGACTAATAGTAACGCTGCCTCTATAACCTTCCTATGCAATAAGGCAAGGGATTGGGATAATCTCTTAGAGGCTGGTGTAGAGTACAAGACTGTAATTTTGGATTACGGTACACCTATTACTGACCTAACAATAATCAATGCGGTGAATAGTCCAGAGGGTTATAACGTAACATTTGAATCTTGGGAGGAGACTACCTCACGACTTATTGTTATTGGTGAAAATGCAGAGGGAACGGTCAGCGATCCAGATGTTGAGGGTAGTACAGCGATAGCAGAGACTACCTCGGCAAAAATTATTGATGCTCCAAGGGTTGAATCTGAACTATTTGAAGAGCTTAAAGGTGAGTGGTTAGCAGTAGCTCGACTATACGAGAGTTACATTGATGGCAATATGGTGCATCACTATGTAAAATCAGAGCAGGAGGTATACTCAAAGGTAACTATCGGTGATATAACTTCATACTCAGAGGAAACTCCAGCAGGACTATATGCAAAATACCCGGATCTAAGTCTTGAGGAGATCGATCAGATATATGAAGAATTTAAGCTAGAGGCAGAAGAGTTTGCTAAGAAGACTCGTGGACAAAACCGACTGCTTGGTACCTCAATGGACTTTAGCACCATAGAAGATGCAGCTACTGCATACATCTCACCACAGGATGCGCTACTTAGCCCAACCTACCCACCTACTAATAATATGAATGATGTCTTCTATGATTTTGGTCCAAAGTGGTATCTTCAAATATCAGAGAGTGGTCAAATTACACTACCTATAAACTTGAGGTTTATCACACCATTTATCAATATGCCTAATAATCGCTTGAACCAATATGGTAATGAGATTATTAACGGTACATACCATACAGGTGTACAGAACTTTGATGTAACACTCTCCTTAGACAAGAATACTTTAACCGTAGAGCCTAGAGAGTTTATGGGTAATACATACTACTACACTGTTGCATACCCTTGGTCTGGTTTTAATGCTATCACACCCGCCTTTGTATGTGCTGAGTTAAAGTTTGTTAGGAATGGTGAGATACCTGAAGATGCAGCTAAAACGTATATACCATCGGGGTACGCTCCTCACCTTAAAGGCATAGGCGAGCACTTATACCCAGAGGTTAAGAAGTATCGTTTTACACGTTTCAATAAGATAGATATACCAGCTGTGTACAAAGAGGTAACAATGTCGCCTATGACTCTAAAT
>CAYJLU010000122.1:0-3936 GCA_964371395.1 uncultured Rikenellaceae bacterium
TTAATACCTTTCTTGTTCACCTTACCCATAAACTCTGAGTATGTCATACCTTCTTGACGTACTGCTGCATTTAGACGCACAATCCAAAGTGCTCTCATCGAGCGTTTTTTGTTCTTGCGGTCACGGTATGCGTACACAAGACCCTTTTCAATTGTATTCTTAGCAACTGTCCAAACGTTGCTACGGCTACCAAAGTTACCTTTGGCAAGTTTTAACATTTTTTTTCTGCGGGCACGAGAGGCAACCGCGTTTACACTTCTTGGCATTTCTTTGTTCTTTATTTTGAGCAATCAGTGGTCTATATTCCATAAGACTCTTTACTGGTACTGAACTACTCTTTTTCTGTTAATAAATTCGAGTATCTTGTGATGTTTTATAAGGAGTGCACTCTTAACTCTAACACTTTACTCCTTAGCCGCTCTTCATTACCTATCGCTCTTGTAATTTTTAAGAGCATAAATATAATGAAGATTTGGACTTCTTTAAAAGTATCTTACTACCCTTTAAACTACTTAACAAGCATTAGCTTAACCGCTGGGGTGTCAGCCGCACAAAGTGTTGTGGTGTGAGTAAGGTTACGTTTTTGTTTGATAGTCTTCTTGGTGAGGATGTGGCTCTTAAAGGCGTGTTTTCTCTTCACCTTTCCAGTACCTGTAAGCTTAAAACGCTTCTTAGCACCAGAAATTGTTTTCATTTTTGGCATCTCTTTGTTCTATATTTTGATTGTAGTTGAATGTTCTTTTTGTCTCTTAACTCTTTGAACTAGTACAGCGAGTATCGCTACTTCTTAGCTACTTTTGGTGATAGCATCATTATCATACGCTTTCCCTCAAGTTTTGGCATAGAATCTACCTTAGCAATATCCTCTAACTCCTGAGCAAATTTAAGTAGAAGAATCTCTCCTTGCTCCTTAAATACGATTTGACGACCCTTGAAAAATACATAAGCCTTAACCTTAGCACCCTCCTTAATAAAGTTCTCTGCGTGCTTTAGTTTAAAATTATAGTCGTGCTCATCTGTATTAGGACCAAATCTAATCTCCTTTAGTACTACCTTCGACGCATTAGCCTTTATCTCCTTTTGCTTCTTCTTTTGTTGGTATAAGAACTTTTGATAGTCAATAATCCTACAAACAGGTGGTGTTGCATTTGGAGAAATCTCAACAAGGTCAAGCTCCAAATCATCAGCCATTTTAATTGCTACTCTGATTGGATATACATCTGGATTCTCAATATTATCACCCACGAGTCTAACTTCGTTTGCAGTAATATGTTCATTAATTTTGTGAGCAGCCTCCGTAACTCTTCGAGCTCCGCGCCACCCTGGACGTTGACCGCCCCCTGCTGGTTTTTTATAAGGTAGTGCTATTGTTTTATAGTTTTTAAGTTAATGTTTTTCTGTCCTTTAGTCAAGTGGTGTTAGTTCGTTTTCGACTAGTCCACTCACCATTTTTGCAAAGTCCTCAATGGTCATAGAACCTTTGTCGCCCTCGCCCTGTACACGTACTGAGACTAAGCCTTCTGCCGCCTCTTTCTCGCCTACAACGAGTAGAAGAGGGATTCTCTGCATTTCGTTATCACGAATTTTACGTCCAATCTTCTCATTTCTATCGTCTATTTGGGCACGAATATCGTAATTTTTTAGCAATTTTACAACTTCTGAGCCATATTCGTTGAATTTCTCTGAAATTGGCATAACTACAACTTGTTGAGGAGTAAGCCAAAGAGGGAATTTCCCTGCAGTATGCTCAAGTAAAACTGCGACAAAACGCTCCATCGAACCAAATGGTGCACGGTGAATCATAATTGGACGGTGCGGCTTATCATCTGCACCCTTATACGTTAAATCAAAGCGTTCTGGCAGGTTGTAGTCAACTTGGATTGTACCCAACTGCCACTTCCTTCCGATGGCATCACGTACCATAAAGTCGAGCTTAGGGCCATAGAATGCAGCCTCCCCTGTCTCCACAACGGTTTTTAATCCCTTCTCGGCTGCAGCCTCGATAATTGCTGACTCTGCCTTCTCCCAATTCTCGTCACTACCGATATACTTCTCTCTATTCTCTGGGTCACGAAGTGAAACCTGAGCCGTGAAATCCTCGAACTTTAAAGTCTTGAATATATATAGTACTATATCAATAACCTTTTTAAACTCTTCCTTGAGTTGGTCTGGGCGACAGAAAAGGTGAGCATCATCTTGAGTAAAGCCTCGTACACGAGTAAGCCCGTGTAGCTCGCCACTCATCTCATAGCGATACACAGTACCAAATTCTGCAAATCGAACTGGTAGATCCTTGTATGAACGTGACTTGCTCTTATATATCTCACAGTGGTGCGGGCAGTTCATAGGTCTTAGTAGGAACTCCTCGTTCTCCTCTGGAGTATGGATCGGCTGGAAACTATCCTTACCGTACTTTGCGTAGTGACCACTAGTAACATATAGCTCTTTCATACCAATATGTGGAGTTATCACCTGCTCATAACCATATTGCTTCTGAACATTCTTTAGGAAGTTCTCTAGCCTCTCTCTAAGGGCTGCTCCCTTTGGCAACCATAGTGGAAGACCCTTACCTACTCTCTCCGAGAATGTAAATAGTTCAAGCTCCTTACCTAATTTACGGTGATCCCTTGCCTTAGCCTTCTCCATCATATCGAGATACTCATCCAGCATCGCCTTCTTAGGGAAGGTTATACCATATATACGTGTAAGCATCTTGCGCTTCTCGTCACCTCGCCAGTACGCTCCTGCCACTGAGGTTAGTTTAACTGCCTTAATTGGCGAAGTTGAACAAAGGTGTGGCCCACGACAAAGATCCGTAAAGTTGCCATTAGAGAAGAATGTAATAGTACCATCTTCAAGTGCTTCGAGTAGTTCTACCTTATACTCATCACCCTTTTCTCTGTATATCTTAAGTGCGTCTTCCTTCGAGATTTCTTTACGAGAGAATGACTGAGACGAGCGAGCAAGCTCTAACATCTTCTGTTCGATTTTCTGTAAATCTCCCTCTGTTATTGCAATAGGTGAGTCTACATCGTAGTAGAATCCCATCTCAATAGATGGGCCAATACCAAATTTAATACCCGGGTAAAGCTCCTCAAGTGCTGCGGCTAGCAGGTGAGATGAGCTATGCCAAAATGCCTGTTTTGCCTCCTGATCTTCCCACTTGTGCAACTTAAGTGTTGCATCTTCGTTAATTGGCTTCTGGAGGTCATAACTCTGATCATTCACTGTTGCTGCAAAAACATCGGCAGCTAGCCTTGAAGAGATGGACTCTGCAATCTCAATCGGTGTAATACCGCTCTCAAACTCCTTAATGGCTCCATCGGGGAATGTTATTTTAATCATAATAAGTTAAGTATATCTGAATAATATTTCCTATGTAAACAAACTGATTTTCATTCTATTTAGTCTAAAAATGAACTACAAAAGTACAAAAAAAACTTGAAAAAATTGTTCTAAAAGAAAAAAAATACATATATTTGCAGAACGTTTGACGCTTGAAACGTCAATTTGACATAGAAAGTTGAGACAAAAGTCTTGATTTTAAGAAGAGCATTGATTGTTTCTCACGCCAGCTAAGAATTTCATAGCTGACAAGTAAAGAACCTTAAACAACTATGCCCAGGTGGTGAAATTGGTAGACACGCTACTTTGAGGGGGTAGTGTCGGTTACGACGTGCTGGTTCGAGTCCAGTCCTGGGCACGCAAAAAAAAATTCAGTCGCAATTCATTGAAATTGTGGGATTAATAAGGTAAGAGAAAAATAGGGGGTTATTTTTTATATATATTTTTTTGTATGTATAAAAATTTTTCTTACCTTTGCCCACACTTAAAGGAACGATAGACACTAAAAGTCATATTGTTCAAGATATATTCCTCAATAGCTCAGTTGGTTAGAGCACCTGACTGTTAATCAGGGGGTCCTAGGTTCAAGTC
>CAYJLU010000123.1:0-3758 GCA_964371395.1 uncultured Rikenellaceae bacterium
GATTTGTGCATTGTACTAGAGTAATGAAAAGGAGTGAGCCGTAGGCGAACGAATCAAAATCAAAAACCAAAATGGTTGGGATGGCTATCCCAACTATTTTGCTGCGTCAATGTTGCATAACATTTAGTACTACATATGATAGCAATTATTTGAAGAATGTTACTCATATTATTAATGCGTGACTTGCAGTGTGAAAAATTAGAGCTAGCCAAATAAAAATTTGGTAGGAACTAAAATAATACATAACTTTGCTCACGCAATGGTTCCTATCACTCTGTATTGCCATAAGATACAGATGGGGATTAAAAGGGAATCGAGTGTAAATCTCGAACAGTTCCCGCTGCTGTAAGTTCTAATCCACCTCTTTAAGAGCTGGATTGTTGGTTTTACAATCTAAAAGTCACTGATTGCAATAATCGGGAAGACGTAAAATCAGGAATAAGTCAGAAGACCTGCCAGTGTAGTTATAGATTTTACAGTCTACGGGTGATGGACTCTGAATCAACAAATTGCACTTTTTTGACCTATATTATGTGTTGGTTATAGTATGCGCTGTTTGCTGTAAAATCTAAGTATTAATATTTAGTTATACGGTAGATGAGTGTTAGATTTTTTTTTGTAGTACCTTTAATATTTCTTTTGACTCCCTCTCTTTATGGGCATCAAGTTAGTGATTCTATACGAACCATTAACATTGAAAATATTACAGTTATAGGAAATACTACCCCCGTTGAGGTAATTCCTGTACAGATACTCAGCGGCAATGAATTAAAGCGACTTAGTGTTCATTCAGTCGCCGATGCAGTAAGGTACTTTTCAGGTGCACAGGTCAAAGATTACGGTGGTATTGGAGGGTTAAAGACGGTAAATGTCCGTAGTATGGGTTCACACCACCTCGGGGTGTTCTATGATGGCATTGAACTCGGTAATGCTCAGAATGGTGTGATTGATCTAGGACGCTTTTCGCTCGATAATATGGAGGCTATATCACTCTATAATGGGCAAAAGAGCGCAATATTTCAGCCTGCAAAGGATTTTGCCTCGGCAAGCGCAATATATATGACTACTCGCACCCCAGAGTTTGAAGGATCTAAAAACTCTAATTTTAATGTTGCTCTAGAGGTAGGCTCATTTAAGACAATTAACCCGTCGGTGCTATGGGAGCAACGGTTATCCGATAGAGTATCTAGCTCTTTTAGTGCTGAGTATATGTACACTTCGGGGGAGTATGAATTTAGCTATGCAAAGCAAGGAGGATATGATACTACTGAGGTTAGGCGTAATGGTGATGTGCGATTTTTACGTGTGGAGTATGGGTTATTTGGTAAGTTAAATAGCGGAGATTGGAAGGCAAAGGTATATCTATATAATTCCGAACGAGGTTACCCCGGAGCCTCGGTAAGAGAAGAGCCCGGAATGTTCAAAAATGAGGATAGGCAGTGGGATAACAACATCTTTGCTCAAGGTTCTATGCGAAAGATGATCTCTGATTGGTACTCATTGAAGTTGAGTGCTAAGTACTCTAATGACTATCTGCACTACCTCTCAGATCCTCGTCTCGATGTATCGACTATGTATGTAGATAATACGTACAGACAGCAGGAGCTATACCTTTCAGTGGCAAACCTCTTCTCGATAAATAGTTGGTGGAGTGCTTCGCTATCGAGCGATTTACAGTGGAATACTCTGGATGCTGATGTAATAAACTTTGTGTATCCTGAGCGTTACTCAGTGCTAACGGCAATGGCTACTTCCTTAGACTTAGAGCGTGTAAAATTTCAAGCCAGTATCTTGCATACCTATGTAGCTGATAGAACAGAGATTCAGGGAGCTAATGCTGGGTGCAGGAATGAATTTACTCCAACTTTTATTGCTTCGTATCAACCCTTTGGTGATATTGATCTCAATTTACGAGCATTCTACAAACGAGTGTTTCGTAGTCCTACGCTCAATGACCTTTACTATACATTCATTGGTAATGCTAATCTAAAGCCAGAGTACACCAATCAATATAATTTAGGTGTTAGCTACGCAAAGGATTTTTCTGATGGTACGTTACGTAGGTTAGAGTTTCAGGCAGATGGTTACTACAATGAGGTGTGGGATAAAATCATTGCAATGCCTACCTCCAATCAGTTTCGTTGGACTATGCTCAATCTTGGTTATGTTCAGATTCGAGGTATCGATGCTGCAGTTCAGGGCTATTGGAGAGTATCGGAGGTTGATTTCTCTACAAGGCTAAACTACACGTACCAACGAGCACAGGACTTCACAGACTCTACCGATCCATACTACGGAGGACAAATCCCATACATTCCCTGGCATAGTGCCGCAGCAATACTATCTGCAACATATAGAGGTTGGAACTTCAATTATAGTTTTATATATACTGGAGAACGCTATGAGGCAGTGGCAAATATAATAGAGAACTACGCACAGCCTTGGTACACTAGTGATATGTCACTGTCGAAGAGTTTTATGTTCACCGATGGGGAGTTGTTGGTTACCGCAGAGGTGAACAATATCTTCAATCAACAGTACGAAGTAGTAGAGTGCTATCCAATGCCGGGAATTAACTATAAGATTAAAATAAATATAATACTATGAGAAAATTTTACTATTTAAGTATAGCTACTATTGCACTTTTACTAGTGTTTAGCTCTTGTCGTAAGGGCGATAATATTATACCCTCTACCCAGAGTCAGGTGATATATCCCGACCCTGAAATTGGTGAGGTAAAGGGTTTCTTTTTACTCAACGAGGGCAATATGGGTAGTAATAAGGCTACTTTGGATTACTTTGATTACAGGTCAGGTATATACTCCAAGAATATCTACGCAGAGCGAAATCCATCAGTGATTAAGGAGTTGGGGGATGTTGGCAATGATATTCAAATCCACGGCGATAGGTTATACGCAGTAATTAACTGTTCGAATTTGGTCGAGGTGATGGATTTAAACACAGCAGAGCATATAGGAGCAATCTCAATCCCTAATTGCCGATATATTACATTTAAGGGACGGTACGCTTATGTTAGTTCCTATGCTGGGCCAGTACAGATTGATCCGAATGCTCGTCTAGGTTATATTGCAAAGGTAGATACCGCTACATTACAGGTAGTTGATGAATGTTTGGTTGGTTATCAACCCGAGGAGATGGTCATTGCAGGCGATAAGCTATATGTAGCAAATTCGGGAGGTTACCGTGTTCCAAACTATGATACGAGGGTCTCGGTAATTGACCTTGATACCTTTAAGGAAGTAGAGAAAATAGAGGTGGCAATTAATCTACACCGTATGGAACTTGATAGATATGGATATATTTGGGTTTCATCACGTGGGGATTATTATGATATAGCATCCAAGGTTTATGTAATTAGTAGCAAAACAAATGACGTGGTAAAGGAGTTAGATATTGCCTGTAACAATATGACAAGGGTTGGCGACTCTATCTATCTTCATAGTACACAGTGGAATCACACCACAGCCGAGAATCGTGTAAGTTATGCAATAATCGACACTAAGATTCAAGAGGTGGTGACCGATAACTTTATCAGTGACGGCACTCAAGAGGGTATTAAGGTGCCATATGGTCTAGCTGTTAATCCCGAGACAAAGGAGATTTTCATTACAGATGCCAAGACATACGTCAATCCCGGAATGCTTCACTGTTACAGCCCAGAGGGTATCTTAAAGTGGAGTGTAGAGACTGGTGATATACCAGCTCATATAGTATTCACAAATAGGGCTTTGCAATAG
>CAYJLU010000124.1:0-3736 GCA_964371395.1 uncultured Rikenellaceae bacterium
AAGAGAGGCTTTACTTCACATCCCCAACATCTATGAGTTTATTGACAATGGCATAAATGGTAAGTCCTGCTGAATTGTGAATCTTAAGTTTGGCAGCTACATTCTTTCGGTGGGTCATTACAGTGTGGGTTGAGATACAGAGCTTCTGGGCAATCTCTTTATTACTTTTCCCCAAGGCAATAGCACGTACAATCTCTCTTTCTCGTTGACTCAATTCATCATCCTTTATTACTCCGATATTTGTCAAATTTTCAATTGTTTGCTCAATTTGAGAGATGCTATCGAACACAGAGATAACGGCATCATAATTTTTGAGTTGATCATTTGACGATATATAATTTTGCAATGCAATAAACTTTACTGAGTTCTGAGAGCTAAGTAGTTGTTGTGGTTGTATCATTCCCAAATGCAGGGGATTCACAACTACAAAATCTGGTTTGTGACGTGCTATTTCATCGCTTAGTGTTGCCATATCCCCAATATCGGTTATATCAACACCCAAGGAGTTTAGATCTAAAAGTACGGAGAGCATCCCTCGTCTTATAATTACCGAAGGTTCGGCAACCAATATGTGAAATCTCTTACTTCTCATCTTCCTCAATTTTACGAATTAGCGGAACAAGCAATCTATCCTCAACTAAATTGTGTAGTGAAAGATCGTGCGCACACGAAAGCAGATCGTGAATAACCCCCACAACCTCTTCGCTATTATCAGCACTGTAATATTTGATAATCACATCCTTAAGCTCAGTGAGTGGTTCATCAATGTGATCGTGATTACGGCTAAACTCTTCAACTGAGTATCCATTTGTAGCCTCGCCCTTTGTGAGCTTATCAATATAAGGAAATAGCTCCTCTTCCTCGTATCTGAGATGCTCCTTGATTTGCAGTACATAGTCCTCGAAGTAGCGCACAATGAGCAAAGAAATCTTATCATCACTTAAAACACCTTTTAACTTCTCACCAATTTTAGGTAGTCTAGACCAGAGGTAATATTCGTGCGAACGGTGCAGATACTTCACCAGACTATCAATTTTTACTCCCCCCAACGACGCTTTATATCTATTATCTCCACCCCTAAGTATGAGATTTACTACTGCCAAAAATGTTTTACTATCAACCTCATTTTCTGCACAGACCTCCGAGATACTTTTCTCAGCAAAACCCAACGAAATGCTGAATCGACTCATTACAAGTAGCATAATATGGTTTTCGCAGATTAGTTGTGCCATCGAATCCTCGGCTCTATATCGACCTTTTGTGTACATATTTTCACTCATTACATTCTTGTAAGAAAGGTGTATAATTAATACTAATTTTCGCTTATTGTCAAAAAAACAAAATTAATTGAAAAACACTTACCACACAATACCTATTTATAGGTAACTATTATCTGTCAGAACTCTTTGTCTGGGATTAAATAAAAGCCATTTTGAATGGCAACAAAGAAAATCCATCACAAAAAAACCACCTATTTTGGGTATTTACTAATAACTATACGAGGCGTAACTTTGTTGCCGAATTTTAGGATTGTATAAAACATTAATCACAAAAAATATGAAACTATTTAGACATTTACTCATAATAACAGTATGTACAATAGGAGCTGTTTCTATGTCGTATGGACAGGACACAGAGCAAGATTCAGAGACAGGGAAATTGGTATTCGGGGGTTATGGAGAGATTGTAATGAGCCGTCACGATTACAGTAGTGCTTGGCAAAGATACACTCTGCCTGAGAAATATAGAGATGACCAGGGGTATGGACGTTTCGATATTCCTCGTGCTGTATTTATGGTGGGGTATAATTTTGGTCGAGGCTGGAGCGTAGGCACGGAGATAGAAATCGAGCATTTAGGAACTGGCTCTACCGTTGAAATCGAGGAGGAGGAGACAGGTGAATATGAATCTGAAATTGAACAAGGAGGAAAGATTGTCCTTGAGCAACTATGGATAAACAAGAGTTGGAGTAAAGCCCTTAACCTAAGGTTGGGACACATTGTTGTTCCCGTTGGTTTTACAAATCAATACCACCTACCAACTCAATATTTTGGAGTATCACGTCCCGAAGGCGATGTTACTATTATACCAGGCGTATGGCACGAGACAGGTATTAGCTTTTGGGGAAGCAAAAAAGATTGGTCGTATGAGATTATGTTTATTGCTGGTTTAGATGCAGATAGATTCTCGCCCAAGAACTGGGTTGGAAGCGGCTCAGGCTCTCCTTATGAGTTTAAGATAGCAAATAGTTATGCTGGAGCCTTTAGAGTTAACAATAGGAGTATAAAAAATCTTAATATTGGAATTAGTGGATATTATGGTCATAGTGCTAAGAATACACTAAATAGCTATGGATATGGTAACTTAAATGGTGCTGTTGCCATCGGATCTCTTGATTTTATTTACTCTGTTAAAGATTTAATTGTAAGGGGAGGTGCGTTGTACGGTACTTTGGGGGATTCGTATGAGATCACCGTCGGAAATGCGGGTGCAACAAACGCAGCACCTACACCCGGTAAACCCGCAGTAGGGAGTGAGGCTATCTCTATTGGTGTGGAGGCAGGATATAATATATTCGGTTTCTCGGACAAGCTAACCGCTAATAATCAAAAACTATATGTCTTTGGTCGCTATGACTACTACGACTCAATGTTTGCAGTCGAGGATGGTGTTCCAGAGTATCCATATTGGGAGCGTTCGTGCATAGCATTTGGTCTTAACTACTCTCCAATAAAAGAGATTGTTATTAAGGCGGAGTATCAAATGCGCAATCTAATCGATCCGTACTATAACGATGAAAATACCTTTGCAATAGGTATTACGTGGGCAGGTATATTTAGCAAAAGCAAATAATTTTTTACACTATCAAAATAATTACAAAGATGAAAAGTATTAATTCTCTATTTTTTTCTGCAATAGCAGTACTGGCT
Organism: uncultured Rikenellaceae bacterium; assembly: GCA_964371395.1. Lineage (GTDB taxonomy): Bacteria > Bacteroidota > Bacteroidia > Bacteroidales > Rikenellaceae > Mucinivorans. The sequence goes on from CAYJLU010000124.1 coordinate 2,931, forward strand.
GTCACAGCAACATCTTGTGACAAAAACGATGACCAAACACCAGATTCATCACTGGTAATTGCGGAGCAAACCGCAATTCTTACAAATTATGCAAACAACATTGTTGTTGCGAATTATACAGAACTTGCCTCGAATGGTAAGAATCTTCTAACTGCTGTTGAGGCGATACAAAGCTCAACGGCTACGGACAAGAGTTCGTTGATTTCTTCGGCTGCTGCGGCTTGGAAAGATGCTCGTCTAACGTGGGAGCGCACAGAGGCATATCTTTTCGGTCCAGTTGATAAGGCTGGTATTGATCCGGGTATCGACTCTTGGCCACTTGATTTACCACAACTACAAGCCTCTATCCAAAGATGGGATGCAGCAACAGATAGCTATAAAACGCTAAAGGCAGACGGTGGCGATTTGAAGGGTTTTCACGCCATTGAGTATATGCTTTTTGCTAACGGAGTAGCTAAAACAACCTCTATTGCCACATTTGATTCTGAGTATGCTATTGATAAAGGGTCTCTTAGTGCAGATGTATTCGAGGATAAATTAGAGAGCTACCTTGTAGCTGTTACAGAGGAGCTATATCGCTGTGTACTTCAGTTAGAGGCTGAGTGGAATATGGCGGGACTTTCAAGCTCAAAACTTGCAGATCTCAACGCTTTTGGTTCAGATATTACCCTAAACACCACATCGGGAAACTATGCAGAGATCTTTAGAACTCCATCTCTTTACAATTCATACTACACTTCATTCAAGCAATCTGCAGAAGAGGCACTTCTTGGTGCTATTGGTATTGCAGATGAGGTTGCAAATGT
>CAYJLU010000125.1:0-3668 GCA_964371395.1 uncultured Rikenellaceae bacterium
TCCACCTATCAACGCTCTTCATAGCGGAGCAATACATAAGTTTTGCAATGGTCTCATTACCCCATTGTAGCAGAGCTACCTAAAAATCCAAAAACTCAATCATAACACTCATATACTGATCTACGGCGGTGATGTATTAGCCAGACTTCCCAATCATTTTTGAGATAGTGATACAGGGCAAGGTGTTTAAAAGTTAGAGTATGTATTATAGGTATTGTGCAAAGAATTTATCTCTGAAAGTCGCCCACTGAGTCCAATCTATATTGTGTCCCATCTCGGGGAATATTACATAGCTTTTCTCGGACTTTACGAGATTATACCCCGCAAATACTGTATGGGCTGGGCAAACAGTATCTTGCAGACCCACGGCAAGTACTATCGGACACTCTATCATTGGAGCAAAGTTCTTAATGTCAAAGTAAGAGAGTGTTTGGTATAGATGCTTCTGATTGATACCCATCTCCTTTGCGTGGTTCAGTACGGTATTTGCAGGCCACGGTGCAATAGCGAAGTAATCTGGAAAGTCGCTAAGGAATGTTACAAGGGGTGCAGCTGCTCTGATTCTATTATCGAGTGCACAGGCAACCATTGTAAAGGCTCCACCTTGTGAGCCGCCCTCGGCAAAGATTCGCTGCTTATCGATATACTTTAATTGCGATACAAAGTCAATTGACCTTATCACGTCCATATATGCCCCACGATAGTAGTACGTATCTCTATCCCCTAGATTGTTTATAATCCAATCACCATAGCTATTCGACTGCTTGAAGATACCCTGCCCACGAACAGATGCGATATAGTCTACTGCATTAATAGTATCGATGAGATTAGGCTCCCACGGCTCTGCGCCATAGCCCATATAGTGTATAAATGCAGGGAGGTCAGCACCTCGTTTAACCTCTTTGGGAACGGCAAGGTATCCACCTATAATCTCGTCACCAATAGAACGCATTGTTACCTTGTATAGGTCACGATAGCAATTCTCATTGCTGGAGATTTTACTTAATTTATAACGTGGGCGTACCCTCTTAAGCTCCTTTTTCGCATCATCCCAGAATAAGGCAAAATCTTCTTGTGCATCAACTTTAGATACAATTTCCTCGGGCTTTACACCCATATAGTACTCCTCAATTTGAGTGCCATTATCCAGTATCTTCACTAAGTAGAAACCCGGTGAGGCTTTGAATGTGAAAGCATACCTAGTAGAGTCATTCTGAAGTTGATAGTGGCAGGTGAATCTGTGAATAAGCTCTTGAGTGTCACTAAAGATATCTACTCTCAAATCTCCCTTAATATCCCCTTTAGCACTTAAATTTAGTACGACCTGAGGGTTCTTATCCCCAGTGAAAATCCATCCCTCATTGCGTTCAACCTCAACCCGAAGTTGAGATATAGCTGAATGAGTAGATACTATTAGAAATAGTAATGTAAGTAGTCTTTTCATATAGTTAACAAAATAAATTAATAAATCTGAGCTAGGCTTATCTCAAATTTAATAAAAATTCTAATAACCCTATCTTCAAAGACTATAAAGACAAGTTTTGAATATTTTCGTTCATAATCATAGCTGGACTCATCTCACATCGTAGCAGCTCGCACATTCGTTGCATATATGGCGCAGAGTGGCTAAAGAATAACTTGTACCCCTCGCACAGATAGTTCTTTGAGAGTTCATCCTTAGAATCCCTAAAGCGATGTTTAGGGCAACCCCCAGAGCATAGGTGGTAGTACTGGCAATTTAGGCAACTATCGGAAAGTCCATTGCGCTTTGAAACCCCAAACTCAAACTGCTCCCTTGAGCGATACATATCCCTTAGTTTTGTATCGTTTAGGTTGCCTAGTTTATACTCTGGATATACAAAGTGATCGCAACTATACACATCACCATTATGTTCGATAGCAAGCCCATCTCCACAACTCTTGGAGTAAGCACAGAGTCCACAAGGTACTTCATACCAGTTGGCTAGTGTAACGTCGAATAATTGGACATAATACTCTCCAATATCTTGCTTCCTCCACTCCTCGAATATATCACACATAAACTTACCGAAGTCATAGGCAGTGGTACTCCACGGGCTAATATGTCCACTAGTGGAGTGTTCGGGGCTTAGTATGCGCCCACGCCCTCCCAGTGAATCAATATGCTGATCATCTATGAACTCCACAGCTGGAAGAAATTGCATATAACGGCTACCAATAGACTTAAAGAAGTTATATATCTCAACGCCCCTATCCTTACACAGATTATTAACCACACTTAGAGTGTTAAACTCTACTGCCTCTTGTTTAAGTATCTCTATTGCAGATAGTACCTTATTAAAGGTACCACGCCCACCACCATCTACTCGATAGGCATCGTGAATATCTTGTGGGCCATCGAGCGAAACTCCAACCAAGAAGTTATTGGCCTTAAAGAATTTTGCCCACGCCCTATTGATTAGTAATCCATTGGTCTGTACAGCATTTGTAATCTCTTTGCCATTTGCGTACTTATTCTGATAGTAGACAGCCTCGGCAAAGAAGTCAAGTCCAGCCATTAGGGGTTCCCCTCCGTGCCAACAGAAGTTAACCGTTGGGGCATCAATGGTTGAGATGTAGTCCGCAATATACTTCCTTAGTGTCTCTTTGCTCATTACCTCTCGATGGCTAGCCTCGGGATAGAGTAGTGCTTTATCTAGATAGTAGCAGTACGCACATCGCATATTACACCTACTTCCAACTGGTTTGATGAGCGTGGAAAAATTCGTAGGTAGAGTTAGCTTCTGAGCGTCTCTAAGCGTTAGACTTTTGCGTGATATTGACATAGTATATATAAATTTACCTACACCTCGTCCCTCTGTAACGTAGGTGTAGGTATAAAATATTATAGTCTAAAAATTAGGCTGATGTTCGGAAATTAAATAGAAATATCTAGAATCTCAAGCTCCATAACTCCATTTGGTACGGTAACTTCGACCTTTGCTCCCTTCTTCTTGCCTAGTATTGCCTTGGCAATAGGTGTTCCAATTGATAGTTTATTCTCCTTGATATTAGCCTCACTCTCGCTAACTAATTGATAGGTAAACTCCTTTCCTGTTGCTAGGTTACGAAGTGATACTTTATTGAGAATTTGAACGTTTTTAGTGCTAATTTTGCTAGTGTCGATAATGCGTGAGTTTGCAATTGTAGCCTCAAGTTTAGCGATGCGCATCTCTAGCAAGCCTTGCGCTTCTTTTGCAGCGTCATACTCAGCATTTTCTGAGAGGTCTCCCTTGTCCCTTGCCTCGGCAATCATAGCCGATATTACAGGGCGTTGCCCCCTTAGTGCATCGAGGTCATCGGTTAGTTTTTGCATTCCCTCTGCCGTTACGTGGTTAATCTGTGACATATTTTTAGGTGGTCTTATAAAATTTTCAATATTGTTTTATTGCCTACATTACAAAAGAGTGTGCCACTGGAACTCTATTATCTAGTTACAATGGCACCCCGTTTATCAATCTGCTTAAGCACAAAGATAATAAACTTTTTCTAGTTTTCAAACAATTTACGTGCCTAATTTTTCTTAAATCAATAGAATTAAGTTCACTGAAAATGAAGTGAACCTATATGGCTAATCAGCCTAATAGTATAAGTAAAACTCGGTTAAAGAGCATTTAACAATCACTATAAACACCTCTTTCTTCTTGCCC
>CAYJLU010000126.1:0-3599 GCA_964371395.1 uncultured Rikenellaceae bacterium
ATGAGGGCTACTCTGGCTCAATTATATGGATGCTCGACGACGCTATGCACAATAATCCAGTGGATGGCGAAGATAAGCTGAAGATTTGGGGTTTTTGGAATATTCTAGGTGAGGAGTATTTTGGAGCAGAGTACTACGAGAGGGTACGTCCACCATACTATGCCTGGTCATTGCTATGTAGATATATACCAGCAGGGTGTAGAGTCATAGAGACAACGACCACAGGCAGTAATGATGTTAGAGTTGCCACAGTTGAGCTAGATGGCAAATATAGCATTGCAATGATTAATATTTCGCAGAGTACTCGAAGTGTTGAGCTTAATAGTGAGACACTCTCTGAGCTAGGTGAGATAAGAGAGTATAGGTATGTCGAGGGCGATATTTTGCTCTCAGGCGAGCTAAAACAACTGCCAAATAGCAGTGACATTACAATGAACCTTAAGACAGGGTATTGTGTTGAACTTCCTGCCAGTTCAATGATATTATTTACAAATATTATAAATTAAAATATAAGACAAATGAAAAAAATAATTTCTAGTTCCCTTCTAGCTTTAAGCGTTATGCTAGTGAGCTGTAATAGTGACAAACCAACCCCAGATGTCCCAGCGGTAAATGACGTGAATATCAGTTCAAATGTAATAGTGGCAGACTATATCGGAAATGGACCTCAGTGGGGTGGATATGATATTGTACCGAGCTGGACAGGACAATCGTCACTCAGCGATGCAGATTGGGCTAAGATATTCCAACGTCTTGATTATATGCGCCCACAGTTTATTCGTATGATGGTCTCAGCTGGCTGGACATATCAGGATGCAGATGGATCGCTTAATCTAACAAAGAGCGAGGCTATCCTCGGAAGGATGCTTGATTACTGCCAATCAAGAGGTATTACGGTTCAGTTTGGAGAGTGGGGACACCAAGAGGTAGGTGGTGTTATTGATGAAGATTGGATGGATAATTGTGCCCAATTTCTGGAGTATCTTATAAAAGACAAAGGGTATAGTTGTATTAAGTACTTCACTATGGTAAACGAGCCTAATGGTGACTGGTCGTCAACTGATGGTAACATTACACTATGGAGTGAAATTGTTCAGAAGTTCTACACTAAGGTAGAGGCTCTAGGTGTTACCTCCGATCTATCGCTTATGGGTCCAGACGTTGCGGTATGGACAAGCGACGAGGTGCCTTGGATTACTGCTGCTGCCAACAACCTAGGCAATGAGATAGGAGCTTTCGATATTCACGTCTATCCAAACGAAAATGATGTACGTGAGACTTCATTCTCAACACTACTTAATATCTATCGTGCGGCTACCGATAAGTCGAAAGTTATCGTACTTGGCGAGCTAGGTCTGAAGTACGACCAAAAGGGCGCACTTGGTAGAGAGAATGCTGAGAGAATCAATGCTGACAAGTATGCTGCTGACGACTCACAGATGTTTGTCTATGATGCTATCTATGGTATAGATGTGGCTGATGCAACTGTTCAAACTATGAGAGCGGGATATGCTGGCTCTATTGTGTGGATGCTCGACGATGCAATGTATAACGATGATGGTTCATCACACTCAACAAAATTAAAGCGTTGGGGCTTTTGGAATATTCTAGGTGAGGAGAAGTTCGAGAGTGCCGAGGACGAAAATATCCGTCCGTGGTTCTATCCAATGTCACTAATGTGTAGATACTTCCCAGCAGGATCTCAGATCCACGAGGTTACAATGCCTAGTGAGGTGAAGCGTGGTTTAAGGGTAGTTGCGGGTCAAAAGGGAGGTAAATACACCGTGGCAATAGTAAATAATGCAACCTCAGCGCACACCTTTACCCTTACAGGTAGCTCAGTCGGTACACTAAGTGGTGTTTCTGAGTATCGCTTTATTTCAGGTGATGGTGCAAACTTTACAGGAGAAGTCGATGCTAATGGATTTCCAGTTGCTACAAAGACCAACCAAACTCTTGATTTAGCCGAAGGCCACGAAGTGACAATAGAACCTAAAGCATTTGTGATGCTTACTAATATAGTGATCGAGTAGGTGCAGAGATGGTAAAGAGGTTTTTTCTTGTATTACTTGTGACTCTTTGTGTGGATGTTGTTAGTGCGCAGACACTTAGATTCGCAAACGCATTCTCAGATGGAGCTGTTCTTCAGCACAGCTCCACTGTTAATGTCTGGGGATGGGATGTACCCGATAGAGATATTAGGGTGGAGTGTTCGTGGAACGATGAGATATATCATAGCAGAACCGATGTAATGGGGCGTTGGATTGTGGAGATTAAGACACTCGAACCGAGCTTCACGGAGCACTCAATCACTGTATCTTCCTCTACTCAGCAGCGCACTATTGAGAATGTTCTCTTTGGTGAGGTGTGGTTCTGTTCAGGGCAAAGCAATATGGAGATGCGTATGGGCGATGACCCAGAGTGGGAGTTGTTTGTAGAGGGTGCTGCTCAAGAGATAGCAAATTCAGAGAATCGAAATATTAGATACTTAAATGTAAAGCGCAATGAGAGTTTTACACAACAGAGCGAAGTTGCAACCACAGGTTGGTTAGAATTTACACCTCAGAGTGTAGAATGGGTCTCGGCTGTGGCGTACTTCTACGCAAAGGAGTTATACCAAGAGATTAATATTCCCATTGGTATTATCGTAAATGCCTATGGAGGAACTCCTATTGAGGCGTGGATTCCTCGTAGTTTTATAGACGAGCATAGGTATAGTACTCAACTAGATAAACTATTTAGAGAGTACTCAAGGGGAGATGCACGTCCATACTATAAAACAATTAGTGGACTCTATAATGCAATGATTCATCCATTTATTGACTACGGTATTCGTGGTTGGATATGGTATCAAGGCGAAGAGAATGTGGGAAGTGCCTCTGCTTACCCGTCATATTTTCAGGATCTAGTAGCCTCGTGGCGTAAGGCGTGGGGAGGAGAACTTAAGCCCTTCTACTTTGTGCAGATAGCACCGTGGCTCTATACTCACGACAAAGAGGGTCAGTGGAGTGCACTAGCCGTAGCACAACAAGCTGCTGCCGACGCCATTGAGAATTGTGAGATGGTAGTGGCAGCAGACCTAGGAGATCCCTATAATATCCATCCGAAGTATAAACGTCAGGTTGGCCAGAGGTTAGCAAAAGCAGCGTTGAATCAAACCTATGGGCTTAATCATATCGAGTTTAAAGCTCCACGAGCTATCAGCGCAAAAGTGATAAATTACCACTGGGATGTTGTCATTGAGTTTGATAATGCCGATGGATTACACCTTATAAATGAGGAGATAGAGTTTGAATACTTTAATCGAAACAATAATAGATACCAAAGAGCGGAGAGGGTATGGATAAAGCAAGGGCAACTTATAGTGCGATGTGGTCAGGGTGCAGAGGTAGGCTCAATAAGGTATTGTTGGGGAGATGGAAGTTCCTCAAATCTATTCAATGGTGCAGGACTCTCAAGCTCACCCTTCGAGATAGTGGTACAGTAGAGTTGCATATAAAGTGAATATAGATAGTGAGACCGTTCAACGCTCTTCATAGCGGAGCATAAGTTTTGCAATGATCTCATAGTAGAAATTTAACTAAGAAATATAAACAAAC
>CAYJLU010000127.1:0-3571 GCA_964371395.1 uncultured Rikenellaceae bacterium
AAAGATGTCTTTTCTGCTGCTGCTTCTGCACCACCTGCTGCTGGAGCTGCTACTGCAACTGCTGCTGCTGCTGGTTCGATACCGTACTCTTCTTTAAGAATTGTTGCTAGTTCGTTTACCTCTTTAACTGTAAGGTTTACTAGTTCTTCGGCGATTTGTTTGATGTCTGCCATCGTAGTATAATTTTTTAAAATTTGTTTTTGTTATTATTTTTTTCTTTGAGGAATCAGTGCCTTAGAGTATGGTGGAGTTTAATTGTCGTGGCACTTGCCAGTACCATTCATCTCCCTATTACCCCAACTCCTTTAGGCTACCCAATTACTCACCTCTGCTTTCGAGAGTTTTAACCAGCCCTGCGATTTTCTGTCCAGCCGAACCTTGTAGTGCGCTGATAACATTCTTTGCAGGTGATTGTAGTAGTCCAACGATATCGCCGATAAGCTCCTCACGACTCTTGATGTTCTCAAGTGTGGTAAGTTGATCTAGACCAACGTAAGCGCATCCATCTACGTATGCAGCCTTTAGCATTGGGCGATCAGTCTTAGCTTCCTTTTGGAAAGCCTTGATTAGCTTAGCAGGTGCGTTACCAGTTTGGGTAAACATAACTGCGGTAGGACCCTCAAGTACTGCGCTAATTTCTTCATTTTCAAGACCAGCAACCGTAAGTGCTTTTCCGAAGAATGTATTTTTTACTACTTGTAGTTTAATCTCCTTATCGTAACAAGCCTTTCTTAGAGCTGCAGTTTGAGCAGCGTTAAGACCTGAGATATCAGTGATATAGTAGTGTGCATACTCTCCTAGGCTACCGGCTATTTCGCTTGTAAGTTGTAGTTTTTCTTCTCTTTTCATAGCTTTTTATTAGTCGATAGATTTAGGATCAATAGCGAGCCCTGGGCTCATAGTTGTTGACATATAAACAGATTCAACGTATGTACCTTTAGCTGCAGATGGTTTAAGTTTGATGATAGTTCTGAAGAACTCTCTTGCATTCTCCTCGATTTGCTCAGGGGTGAATGAAACTTTACCTACTGAAGTGTGAACGATACCGAATTTATCGACTTTGAAGTCAATCTTACCAGCCTTCACCTCTTCTACTGCCTTGCCAACTTCCATAGTCACTGTACCTGTCTTAGGGTTTGGCATAAGACCACGTGGACCTAGAACACGTCCTAGAGCACCTACTTTTGCCATAACGCTAGGAGTACAGATGATCACGTCGATGTCTGTCCAGCCATTTTTGATCTTCTCAACGTATTCGTCGAGACCTACATACTCAGCTCCTGCTGCTTTTGCCTCTTCCTCCTTATCTGGAGTACAAAGTACAAGAACTCGAACTGATTTACCAGTACCGTGTGGTAGAGTTACTACGCCACGAACCATTTGGTTCGCTTTACGTGGGTCTACACCCAGTCTGATGTCAATATCCACCGATGCATCGAATTTCGTAAAGGTAATCTCCTTTAGTAGTCCAGACGCTTCGGCCAACTTATATTGCTTAGAAGGATCAACCTTAGCGTAAGCAATTTTTTGGTTTTTTGTTAGCTTCATCTTTGTTTTGTTACTTTAAAGGTGATTCGCCTACGACTTTGATACCCATTGAGCGAGCTGTTCCTGCGACCATACTCATTGCGCTCTCCACTGTGAAACAGTTCATATCCTCCATTTTGCCAGTAGCAATTTCACGGACTTGGTCCCACGAAAGTTCTGCTACTCTCTTACGGTTAGGCTCAGGCGATCCAGATTGAATCTTTGCCGCCTCTTTTAGTTGAACTGCAACTGGTGGTTGCTTAATGATGAAGTCGAAAGACTTGTCGCTATAAACGGTGATAATCACAGGAAGGGTTTTACCCGCTTTATCCTGTGTACGTGCATTGAATTGCTTGCAGAAGTCCATAATGTTCACACCCTTAGAACCTAGTGCAGGTCCTACTGGAGGTGAAGGATTGGCCGCTCCGCCTTTGATTTGCAACTTAATGAACGCCGCAATATCTTTTGCCATAGCTTTTTGAAAAATTAAAATTTTTACTCTGTTCTATCTTTCTTCTGAACACTTACTCTACTGCTAATTACCACCCCTATTCCTTGTTCAGGTCGTAACACCTTATAATACGGTGTGGCTATCACTAAAGCAGAACTAGTGTTCATTTGCAAAAAAAGACATCTCTATTCCCAGCACTCTTGATACTCCCTCTCATAGACTTAGGAGAGAGTAATAAAGCTCTAAAAATCTAGACCTCTTTCTCTACTTGGGTGAAGGCTAGTTCCATTGGAGTCCTTCGCCCAAATATTTTAACTGCAACAGTCAGCTTGCGACGAGCTTCATCGACTGCTTCGATAGTCCCGATAAAGGAAGCAAAGGGACCGTCAGTAACCTTAACGGCATCACCTACTGAATAGATGATTTCGTTTTCGATTAGCTCTGCTTCGGCTTGCTCGTCGAATAGTCCTAAGATACGATTGACCTCACTCTCTCTTAGTGGAGAGGCGTGGAGTGTCGACTCTTTGGTATCCGATAGAAAACCTAGCACACCCGGAATGTTGCGTAAAATATGCGGTATTTCCCCGACCATTGCGCACTGTACTAGTACGTAACCGGGGTAGGAAACGCGTTCCTTGACAACTTTCTTGCCACGAACCACGCTATAATATTTTTCAGTTGGGATAAGTACCTTCTTGATATGCTCCTCAAGCCTAAGTGTACGGATTTCTGCCTCAAGGTACTCACGCACCTGTTTCTCCTTGCCACCTATGGCTTTCATTACATACCAATTAAAATCTTGATTCTCGCTCATTATCTTCTCTGTTGTTATCCTTTTCTACTAATATTTAGGGGTATCTATACACTAACCTTCAAAAACAGAAGATAGCACCACGCTCCTTAGTAGAGTAGGCTGTAAATAGATTTCATAATATTCTCGAACGAGAAGTCCATAGCTAGAATGACAATAGCAAAGATAAGCGATGCAACCATTACTAGTATTGCACTGCTTTGTAGTGTCTTCCACGATGGCCATACAACTTTATCGACAAGCTCTCTGTAAGACTCTTTTACATAGTTTCCCATTTCTTTATCTCTTTTATATAAAAAGATGAGCGTCATCATTTTGATTTGGCTCTGATCTCTTTACTTTGATATTTAATTTAATTGGCAGGGGTGGAGGGATTCGAACCCCCATCAACGGTTTTGGAGACCGCTATACTAGCCCTTGTACTACACCCCTAAATTATGGGGAGTTTACCTCCTCGAAAGAGTTAAACTCCCCATTTTATTTTAGTGTTAGCCCTATAAAGGTTAACTCTACTTCTTGTGATTAGTCAAGAATCTTAGTGATCTGACCTGCACCTACTGTACGACCACCCTCACGGATTGCGAAACGCAGACCTAGGTTAACTGCAACTGGGTAGATAAGTTCTACTGTGATAGTTACGTTGTCACCCGGCATAATCATCTCAACACCTGCTGGAAGAGTTACCTCACCAGTTACGTCTAGTGTACGTAGGTAGAATTGAGGACGATATTTGTTGTGGAATGGAGTGTGGCGACCACCTTCTTCTTTCTTAAGGATATAAA
>CAYJLU010000128.1:0-3522 GCA_964371395.1 uncultured Rikenellaceae bacterium
GTCTATTTGGATATGTAGAAGGTGCAACTATTAAAAATGTAACAATTTCTAACCCTCAGATTTCGTCAAGCGCATACTATGTCGGCGCATTTGTGGCATATTTTTATTCAGGAACCCTTGAGAATTGCGCTGTAATCGACGGTTCGGTGAGTGGGGTTAATTATGTTGGCGGACTAGTGGGTTATACTCATTGTATTATTACCTCTTGCAGCAATTCAGCGACAGTGAGTGGAACAGATTATGTCGGAGGAGTAGCAGGTTCTACTGGATCATATGCTCATATTCTTGGTTCTTGTTATAATACAGGTGCGATTAATGGTGAAGAGAATGTCGGCGGAGTTGTGGGTTATAGTAATGGAGGTGACATTTTGTATTCATATAATACAGGCTCTATTAAAGGTACTAAATATGTCGGTGGAGTAGCAGGTTTTACTAGTAGCGGTCTAGGTCCGGGCAATATTAAGTATTGCTATAATGTAGGAGTGATTGAAGCTTTAGGAGAAACAAATATTGGAAGTGTAGCAGGTTATGCTAATGGTGCTCAAACAAACTTCTATTTGACAGGAACATATGAAGTAGGTATAGGCAGTGTAGCTGGAAGTCAGCCAGAGTTAACTCAAGTGAAAGAGATTTCAACTGTTCAGAGGCTTAACGACTTAGTTGGCGCAACTGACGGTCTACCATCAGCAGAGTTCACTAAGGGTAGCCCAACAGCTGATCACCTACCACAACTAATGGGTGAGAACCTACCGTGGGAAGATCCAGTGCTAGACCTTTACATCTCTAACGAGGCGGAACTAAAAGCATTTAGAGACGAAGTAAATGGCGGCAATACCTACGAGGGCTGGAATGTAATCGTAGATGACAACATCACCCTTTCAGGCGAGTGGACTCCGATAGGTGTTTATGTTGACTGGGAAAGTTCTGAGAATAAACTATTCAAAGGAACATTTGACGGTGGTAACTATACTATCTCAGGACTAACTATTACCGATGCTACAACTGATAATCAAGGTCTCTTTAGTTATGTGAATAGTGCAACGATCAAGAACGTGAAGATTTCAAATCCTCAGATTTCGTCGAGTGCTGACCATGTCGGCGCATTGGTTGGTCGTGCAGAATCTAGTTCAATTATTGAGAATTGTGCGATAATTGGCGGTTCTGTTAGTGGATATCAATGGGTCGGAGGAGTTACTGGTTCAGCTTATGGTTCTTTAACCTCTTGCTATAACACAGCATCCGTTGCAGGAACTAGTAGTATTGGCGGAGTTACAGGTCTTGCTTCTTGCCCTGTAACCTCTTGTTATAACACAGGAACAGTGACAGGAACTAGCGCAATTGGTGGAATTGCCGGTGTTGCTTATGATGTAAATTCATCAATAATGTATACTTACAATACTGGAGAGATTACTGGAACAACTAGTACTGTCGGTGGAATCACAGGTGAAGGACATACTGTTGCTAATTCTTTCTACCTTACTGGTTCTGCAACAACTGGTATTGGTGAAGGAACTGCCGGAGCGGTAGCGACTGAAGTTACAACTGTTCAAGGTCTTAACGACTTAGTTGGTGCAACTGATGGTCTACCATCAGCAGACTTTACAAAAGGTAACCCAACAGCTGATCATCTACCACAACTTATGGGTGAGAATCTACCGTGGGAAGATCCAGTGCTAGAGCTTTACATCTCTAACGAGGCAGAACTAAAAGCCTTTAGAGACGAAGTAAATGGCGGCAATACCTACGAGGGTTGGAATGTAATCGTTGATGACAACATCACCATTACTAGCGAGTGGACTCCGATAGGTATTTTTGTTGATTATTCAAGTTCAGACAATAAGCTATTCAAGGGTAACTTTGACGGCGGTAGCTATACTATCTCTGGACTTACTATCACAGATGCAACAACTCAATATCAAGGTCTCTTCGGATATGTAGAAAGAGCAATTATTAAGAATGTAAAGATTTCGGATTCTAAGATCTCTTCAACTGCTAACTATGTAGGAGCGGTTGTAGGATATGCATCGGTATCAACTATTAAGAATTGTGCAGTAATCGGCGGTTCTGTAACTGGTAATGGTTATGTTGGCGGAGTAGTTGGTTACTCTTCTGCTGATTATTCATCTGCTGAATTTACAGACTGTTATAACACTGCTACTGTCAGTGGAAATACAAATGTAGGTGGAGTAGTTGGAGTTTTATATGCTGGAAATATTAGCAATTGCTATAATGAAGGTTCAGTAAGTGGAACTTCTAATATTGCTGGAGTTGTAGATAATTGCTCTCAAAATATAACCAATTGTTATAACGTAGGGAACGTAAGTGGCAGTTCTGCAATTAAGGGAGTGGGAACTGCTAATGAAAATCTTTCCAATTGCTATAACACAGGAGATGTGAGTGCATCAATCTCTGGTGTCTGTGGAGTAGGAAATGGTAGAAATATTGCCAATTGTTACAATACAGGAAACGTGAGTACTAATGGAGACAGTGCCAGTGGAATCGGTAGTACCTCTGATGGAAATACTATAACAAATTGCTACAATACAGGAAGTGTAAGCGGAGTTAGTTGGATTGGCGGAATTGCGAGTATATCAGGTGAGATAAGCTCGTGCTATAATACAGGTTTGGTTAGTGGAACAGGATTTTTAATTGGTGGTCTTGTAGGTCATATATACTATACTGAACCGCCAACTAACTGTTTCTACCTTGAGGGATCAGCGGTAAAAGGTATTGGCGGGGGTACATATCCAGATAATGGAGATTATCCTAGCACTGTCGATGCAATAGAGATTGCAACAGTTCAGGATCTTAATGATCTAGTTGGTGCACCTGATGGTCTATATAGCGGATCAGGTAACTTCTCAATGGGTAACCCAACTAGCACAAACCTACCGCACCTTATGGGAGAGAATCTATTGTACGTAGCTCCAGTAGCTCCAGACCCAGAGGGTGAACTACCGGGTATTGATAACGGTGGAACAGGGTACTAACCTATCGCCATTAACATAAAGAGCAAAAGTTTGCTCTAACCAAAAGGATATAATGGTAAAAAACAGTTGGTAAAACCTCTGTAAGTTATTGTAATATTGATAATTATTAGTAGTTTGATGAAAACCGTTTCATCAAACTACTTTTTTTATGTCAAAAACGAAGAAAAAACGCTGTCCATTTTGTGGTTTTTTTAGGCATAATGGATTACCAGCGAGATATGGAAATGGGAGTGCCGAAGCACCCCCATCTCGCTGTATAATCACACTATTTATTCCTCGATGAGTTGCTCCTCAGCAGAGCTCATCTCCGCTTAATAGTGCCCAGTAAAGTTAGGTATATTTCTCGATTTTAAAAACAAAATTACCAACTGTTTTTTACCACATTACCACCAAAAGAGAGAGGCTACCTACAACTTAGTGTTGTGGGTAGCCTCTCTCTTATATGCTTTAAATATTTGTGCTAAAGTCTTCTACTTGGAGACCGTTGCAAGGCGGCGATATTTTAAAGATAACTCCAATGACTCTTCAGTCA
>CAYJLU010000129.1:0-3424 GCA_964371395.1 uncultured Rikenellaceae bacterium
GAGGCTCTGAGTAAGATTACCAATGAGTTTTTGGAGAGCATAGGTAGTGATATTCGTATCAACTTCTCAGGTTACACTAAACTCAAAACTGGTAAAATCAGAGAGAAGATTTCTGTATCTCTACTACGTGATGGAGTCGATTTAGGTTCGTTTGGTAAGTTCTCAGAAGGCGAAAAAGCTCGTGTAAATTTATCGACGATACTTGCGATGCAGAAGCTCGTCAATAGCAACTGCGAAGATGACAAAGGTCTTGACCTACTCGTCCTCGATGAGATACTTTCAGCGGTAGACGAAGAGGGAAATGCGATGATGTTCGAGTCACTCAATAGTCTTGGTATTACCTCACTGGTTGTCTCTCACGGCTACATCTCTGAAAGCTATCCTCATACATTAACAATTCGCAAAGAGAATGGTGAGTCCAAAGTATTGTAGAGAGGATATACTCGCCCTTGACATTAGCCAGAACTGTGGGTTTTATTCAATTCACGGCTCTGGCTCGTGGTGCTTTATTGAGAGCAAGGCTCGCAATAACAACAAGGCGCACAAAGCATTTCGAGATACGGTAATGGGCTTTATCCTCCAACACAATATCAAGTTGGTAGTTGCCGAGGGAGTCAATGTAGGGACTCATTTCAACGCTGTAAAAGCTCTATCAGAGTTTCACGGAATACTGCTTGAGATTTGTGATGAATTGAATCTACCAGAACCTATCTATGTCAATCCATCGACACTGAAAAAGTTTGCCACTGGAAACGGTAAAGCGAGTAAGTACGATATGGTAATGGCGTGTAAGGAGAGATATAATTTCCACCCTAATAACGATGATGAAGCCGATGCTTTTTGGCTCTTCAAGTACTACTGCCAAAAGTACCGAATAATATAAATTGATTGCTGAAATAAGCCTGAAGGTTAAGGAATAGGTTATTACAAATATGTAATTATTACAATTATGAATGAAGTAAAAATCTTCACAAACGAGCAGTTCGGAGAGATCCGAACCTTGGCTCTTGACAACGAACCACACTTTGTAGCTAGTGATTTATGTAAGGCTCTTGGGTATCTAAACTCACGAGATGCTATTGCAAGGCACGTTGATGAGGCTGATGTCGTGAAACACGACATCAGGTCTTCGGGGCAAAAACGAGTAATGACACTCATAAATGAGAGTGGAATGTACTCCCTTGTGCTCGGCTCTAAGCTAAAACAAGCGAAGGAGTTTAAGAGATGGGGCATATCCGAAGTATTACCATCTATTCGCAAACACGGCGGTTATCTTACAGCTGACAAAATCGAGGAGGCTCTAAATGACCCTGACACCTTAATTAGACTCGCAACATCTCTCAAGGAGGAGCGAGCCGAGAGACAACGGTTGGAAAAACTCCGCAAAGAGGATGCTCCAAGAGTTCTTCTTGCAAAGGCAATTGAGGATTGCGAAGAGTGCTGTTTAGTGGATGTATTGGCAAAGGTTCTCAAACAAAATGGAGTTAATATTGGTCAGAATCGTCTTTTTAAATGGCTGCACGAGAATAAATACCTCTGTGTCAAAGGTGGTGATAGAAACTCTCCCACACAGCGTGCTATGAATTTGAAGGTGTTTAGAATTGTCGCTTGTCAGAAAACGCTATCCAATGGCAAGAAGATAATTGTGCGAACCACGAAGATAACTAGCAAAGGGTTGAAGTATTTCACAAACAAATTCCTTTCACAAGTTAAGTAAATTCAAGGGAGCAGTGATCTCAAACTGCTCCCTTAAAATCAAAATTAATTGACTGCTGCAATAAAGCCTGAAGTTTGATTAACCGTCCTCAATAGAGGTCGGTTAAGTGATAGTTTTTTGTGTAACTCCATAGCAATAATGAGTTATGAGAAAGCAGTCAGCTCCCTCAGCGAGGGACTTAGACCCTGAGTCTATAAAACGTAGAACAGAGATTTTTATGAAACATATATTCCCTCACAAGGGGATGATTTATGACATTGCAATTAAATAAACCTATTGTCAGAAACATATAGAAGATAACTTTAGCGATATACTACTCTCACTATTTAGATACGCCGAGAGTTACAAGCCAGGGATGGACGTGAAGAGTTGGATCTATATATCAGCCGTGCGATTAGTTCTTGATGCAAACGAGCGTAATAGTCGTGTGGCAATCAACCAAAATGTCGAGATAGACAGAGTTGCTGACACCTTGCAAAACACGCCTATAAGTTGTAATTGTCTTGATATGGATAACTATCGAGAGCATTTTTCAGGTGCTCTGTTAGAGGCTTTAGATCGCCTTCCTCCTATTCACAAAGAGGCTTTGCTACTACAACAGTCAGGATATAAGATTGATGAGATAGTAGAAATATCTTTCCAAAAAGGGAGTCTAAAGAGTAAGAGTTCAGAGACTATTAAAAGTCGGCTCTTCCTTGCCAAGAAAAAAATGCGAGAGCTACTCACTCTTGCAGATGGTTCTATCCCTATTCTTTCCATAAACGATGACAATGTATGAATAATAATGTAAACAACCCTCTTAGTGCAGAGTTTCTATATGAACTCTACGCAACTGCTATGCGTAGCGAGTTGGTGTGTAGTGTTCTTGTGCAACATATGCAGCGAGAGTATCTACCTGATAAATCCTTCCAGCGTGTGCAAGAGTTATTTTGTTCGCACTATAGAAGCTATAAAAAAACTCCTCACTACCCAGTGCTATCACAAGCATTTAGTGGTGATTATGACACGATGGAACTCGTGAATACCTTTGCTGAATATGATGGTGATAGCAACTCCGAGATTGTACTTGATATGTTAGAGGGCTACATTAAGGGTGTGCGCCTACAACAGGTATATTCAGAGGTGGGTTCGCTCTACAACCAATCGAAACAGGACAAGGCAGAAGAGCTTTTGAAAGAGTATGCCGAGTGGTTGTCGGGCTTTACGCTCAAATCATCCTCCTTTGTAGATGTTACCGAGACCTTTAGCGATAGACTTAGAAACAATCGAACAAAGAGCGAGGAGAGTGACGATTCGCCCTCTGTATCTCGCTTCTATATCCCATACCTTGATGCCTTGAACGGTGGTCGCTCCTTGCGTGGGCAGCTGTCGTGTTTTTTGGCTTCTACAGGCGTGGGTAAATCACATATTGTAAAGCATATTGGTGTGCGTGCAATGGTCGAAGATGCTCTACATATTCTACATTTTCAGTTGGAAGGCTCAGAGGAGGAGGCACTAAACGCATACTCAGGTGGACTAATTGAGAAGAATACCTACCTATTTGAGAAGGGTGCAATATCGGATCGTGAGCTGCAAAATCACGAGAAACGAATAGCAGAGATTAAAGGATCAATTACGGTGCGATGCTTTCCGAGATTCAATGCTCGTGTATCTAGTCGCCCCTTAAAAATCATCACCCGACACAGATTTCAGATTTGCGTTGGGTGA
>CAYJLU010000130.1:0-3405 GCA_964371395.1 uncultured Rikenellaceae bacterium
CTTACAAAACTATGTCAGTAAACTTAGAACAGTACGGCATTAAGGGTGTTAAGGAGATCGTCCACAACCCTAGCTACCAACAACTTTTTGTTGATGAAACTAATCCAGCACTTGAAGGTTACGAGCAAGGTATCGTTACTAACACAGGTGCAGTATGTGTTAAGACTGGTATCTTTACAGGTCGTTCACCTAAAGATAAATATACAGTACTAGACGCAACTACTCAAGAATCATTCTGGTTCAAGAACGAGAAAAACCCACTTTCTCCTAACTTCCCAATGACTCCTGAGACTTTCGACAAACTAGAAGCTCTTGCAGTTAACCAACTATCAAACAAAGAGAAACTTTACGTTGTTGATGCATACTGTGGTACTAACGAAGATACTCGTATGAAGGTTCGCTTCATTATGGAGGTTGCTTGGCAAGCTCACTTCGTAACTAATATGTTCATCCAACCATCACACTACGAACTAGCTAACTTTGGTGAGCCAGATTTCGTTGTAATGAACGCTGCTAAGTGTACTAACCCAGACTGGAAAGAGATGGGTCTTAACTCTGAGAACTTCGTTGCATTCAACCTAACTAAGAAACTTCAAGTAATTGGTGGTACTTGGTATGGTGGTGAGATGAAGAAGGGTATGTTCGGTGTTATGAACTACCTACTTCCACTTAAGGGTATCGCTTCTATGCACTGTTCTGCTAACGTTGGTGCAGAGGGTGACGTTGCTCTATTCTTCGGTCTTTCAGGTACAGGTAAAACAACTCTATCGGCTGACCCTAAGCGTTTCCTAATTGGTGACGACGAGCACGGTTGGGATGCAAACGGTGTATTCAACTACGAAGGTGGTTGCTACGCTAAGACTATCGGTCTTTCTGAAGAAAACGAACCAGACATCTGGAGAGCTATTAGCCGCAATGCACTTCTTGAGAACGTAACAGTTAATGCTGACGGAACTCCTGACTATGCAGATGGTTCGGTAACTGAAAACACTCGTGTTTCTTACCCAATCCGTCACATCAACAAGATCGTTCTTCCATCACGTGCAGGTCACGCTAACAAGATCATCTATCTATCGGCTGACGCATTTGGTGTACTACCTCCAGTTTCTATCCTTGATGAGAAATCAGCACAATACCACTTCCTTTGCGGTTACACTTCTAAACTTGCAGGTACAGAGCGTGGTATCACTGAGCCAACTCCATCATTCTCTCCAGCATTTGGTGAGGCGTTCCTAACTGTTCACCCAACTATCTACGCTAAGGTACTTGCAGATAAGATGGAAGAGCACGGTGCAACTGCTTACCTAGTTAACACTGGTTGGAACGGTACTGGCAAGCGTATCTCTATCAAAGACACACGTGCAATCATCGATGCTATCCTTGATGGCTCTATCGACAAAGCAGAGAAGGTGAACATCCCAGTTCTTAACCTTGTTGCTCCTAAGTCTCTAGAGGGCGTTAGCGACATCCTTGATCCACGTAACACTTACGCAAATGTAACTGAGTGGGAAGAGAAAGCAAAATCACTTGCAGCGAAGTATATTGCTAACTTCGAGCAATACCTTCCAGAAGGTGCAGGTCTATTAGCTTCAGGTCCACAACTATAATCTTTGATAAATAAGATTACACAAGTGTGATAGTCTTTAAGACTTCACTGAAGTTAATTATCACTTAGGAGGTAGCCAACTTACGGTTGGTTACCTCTTTTTTTCGTGTGAAGTGTGCGAGTGGAATGTGTAGGGAGTATCTAGTTGAGATAGTCACCTCGTGGATTTATATATTATTACTTAGTTATTCTTAAAAAATTACTATATTTGTGGATAATATGACCTAAAGCTACATTATATGATAGAGGTAAGACCAATTAGCAGTAAGAGCGACAGAGCAAAATTTGTAAGGTTTAAAAACAGACTTTACCGTGGAAGTCGTTATGCCGTTCCAACACTTGAGAGTGGCGAGATGAAGATATTAGACCCAGAACAAAATCCAGCAATGGACTTTTGTGAACTTCAGTGTTTTTTAGCGTATCGCAAGGGCAGGATTGTCGGTAGGATTTGCGCTATTATTAATCACAAAGCTAACGATACGTGGAATGAGAGGAAGGGTCGTTTTGGTTTTTTTGATTTTATTGAGGATATTGAGGTTGCACGAGCGTTAATTGCCAGTGCAGAGCAGTGGGTGCTCTCTAAGGGTATGGATTCTATACACGGCCCTCTTGGTATCACTAATATGGATCAGGGTGGTATGCTTATCGAGGGTTTTGAGGAGTTAGGAACTAAAGCAACACTGTATAACTATCCCTACTATCCAGAATATATGGAGGCTATGGGGTATTCCAAGGCAGCCGATTGGATCGAAATGATGATAACTGTTCCTAGTGAAATTCCTAGCAGGGTTGTAAAGTTTGCTTCGATTATTGAGAAGAAGAACAATCTACGTGTATTAAAATTCGGGAGTACTAAGGAGATTATCGAGCAGGGTTGGGCAGAGAAGATATTTAGCCTTATCAACAAGGAGTATTCAAAGTTATATGGATATAACTCGATGACTCAGCGTCAGATCGACCACTATGCAAAGATGTATATTCCTATTGTACGTTTGGAGTTACTTTGCCTTATTGCTGATAGCGATAACAATCTTGTAGGTGTGGGTATATCTTTGCCTTCGCTGAGTCGTGCATTGCAGAGATCTAGGGGGAGAATTTTCCCATTTGGATGGTACCATCTTATGCGTGCACTAAAGAGCAAGCGTTCAGAGATAATCGATTTGATGTTAATAGCCATTGACGAGGCATACCAAAATAAGGGATTGACTGCTATAATAATCAATGAGGTGCTGAGTGGAATGCAGGCATTGGGGGCGAAATACGTTGAGTCCAACCCTGAGTTGGAGACCAATAAGACGATGCAGAATCAGTGGGAGATGTTTGAGCGTCGTGAGCATAAACGCCGTAGGGTGTATACACGTTCGCTGTAATTCCTAGAAACTTTCTTGCGAGTATAATAATTTACCATTCCTGAAGATAACATAGTTTGGAGCTTTTTGTGTTAGAAGTGAGTATCTATACGTTTCATACTATGTTATCTTTTTTTGTACGCGTAATTTTTTGCTTTTGCTCATAAGATTATTTGAGCCACTTAGACGATAGTATTACTCTTGAAACACTATAATCTATTGCCTTACAAGCAAGTTTTAGAGTAGTTTTTATTGATGGTATTTTGATAAAATTTATTGTAATATTCTAGTTTTATTTAGATTATATTTGTATATTTGCTGCTTAAAAGCTATGTAATTTTACGAAGTGATCATAGTGAATATATTGAATTATAGGCAATTAAATTTTATAAACGAAAAATCGAAAAAATGAAAAGAACTTTCAATTTTTTAGCTGCAATTGCACTTGTT
>CAYJLU010000131.1:0-1068 GCA_964371395.1 uncultured Rikenellaceae bacterium
CAACTTTAACAACTCTCTTTTTGGTTTGTGTTGTCTTTTTTGCCATTTTTCTTTAGAAATTACTATTTTGACTTGGTTACTATTTAGTTGCTTTCTTCTTGTTAGCAACAGTCTTCTTCTTACCCTTACGAGTACGAGCGTTGTTCTTAGTGCTTTGACCTCTAAGTGGAAGACCGATACGGTGGCGGATACCACGGTAACAACCGATGTCCATTAGACGTTTGATATTAAGCTGAACTGTACTACGAAGCTCTCCTTCAACCTTAAAGCCTTCGCTTGCGATAGTTGTACGGATTGCAGCGATTTGATCGTCATTCCAGTCTTTTACTTTTACATTTTCATCTACTCCAGCTTTGCTTAGGATTTGGCTAGAGAGGCTACGGCCGATGCCATAGATATAGGTAAGGCCTATTACGCCTCGTTTGTTCTTTGGTAGATCAACACCTACTATACGTGCCATTCTTATTTAGTTTGATTAGCGTTATTATTAAAATTCTCTTCAGGGTTAGCTCAGTCTATTGTATCTTATACATTGTCGTGGCTATGCCCTACGCTCAATTTAGTAGCGGACTACTAGCCTTGGCGTTGTTTGAACTTTGGGTTCTTTTTGCAAATTACGTAAAGTTTACCTTTACGGCGTACGATTTTGCAATCTTCGCTACGCTTTTTGATTGATGCTCTTACTTTCATTTTAGTTTTTTAGTTTAAAAGTAACTTAAAAAGAGGTTACAAATCCGCTTTTAATGCTAAAGTGATTACTTGTATCTGAATGAGATACGTCCCTTTGTAAGGTCGTATGGACTCATCTCTACTTTTACTTTGTCTCCCGGAAGGATCTTGATGTAGTGCATACGCATCTTACCCGAGATATGGGCAATGATTATGTGACCATTATCAAGCTCTACCCTAAACATTGCATTAGATAGTGATTCAATCACTGTACCATCCTTTTCTATTGCAGCAAGTTTTGCCATTCTTTTTGTGTTTTCTTTTTGTGTTTAAATTAGACTCGCTCTTTAGTTTTACGAGCTTCATCTTAGGTTTAGGGTTGACTTTTATATTTAAAAA
>CAYJLU010000131.1:1168-3400 GCA_964371395.1 uncultured Rikenellaceae bacterium
CTTGTTTGGCTGACCTTTATAACTAAAAATCCGCCCCCCTCGCCGCTATTCACCCTCGTGTTTTAGGTAGCGTTGGAATGTGATTAATTCCTGCTCTCTAAAACTTTTTCGATAAAACTAAATGAAGATAGTATGTCAGGCTTTCCATCAACGATTGCAATACAGTGTTCATAGTGAGCTGATTGTTTTGCGTCTTTGGTTCTACACGTCCATCCATCGTTGTCGAATTTTATCATTTTCGTTCCGAGGTTAATCATCGGTTCGATGCAGAATACCATTCCGTCAACGATTTTTGGTCCAGTTCCTTTTCTGCCGTAGTTGGGTACTTGAGGTTCTTCGTGTAGGTTGCGACCAATGCCGTGTCCCACCATTTCACGAACCACTGAGAATCCAGCTTTTTCGGCGTGATTTTGTACCGCAGCAGAAACATCGCCAATTCTGTTTCCTACAACTGCCTGTTCGATACCTTTAAAAAGAGCTTCTTTGGTGACTCTTAACAGATCTGAGAGTTCAGTTGTTATTTCTCCTACACCGTATGTGTAAGCGGAGTCTCCATTAAAACCATTTTTAATTGCACCACAATCAATTGATACAATATCACCATTTCTAAGAACTGTGTCGCCACTAGGAATTCCGTGCACAACTACATCGTTTATTGAGATACATAGTGTTGCTGGGAATCCGCCGTAGCCTTTAAAGCCCGGGATTGCGCCATTGTCTAGGATAAACTCCTCGGCAATTTTATCAAGTTCAGTTGTAGTTACACCCTCACGGATATATTTAGCAACCTCAGCGTGAGTTTTACTAACAATAATGTTAGCTTCTCTGATTAGCTCAATCTCTTCTCTATTTTTTAGTTCTATCATTTTTGTCGCAACTTTTCTTTTTAAAAGATAAATGATGGAGGTGTCCATTGTCAGACTCCTCCATCTATTATATTGTTTAGTTATGCGTTACGACCTTTGAGTTTACCGCCCTTCATCATACCATCATAGTGGCGCAGCAGTAGCTGGCTTTCGATCTGTTGAAGAGTATCTAGTATAACTCCGACCAAGATAAGTAGTGAAGTACCACCATAGAACATTGCGAATTGTCCATCAATACCGATAAGTTTGGCAAATACAGGAAGAATTGCGATGAATCCAAGGAATATAGATCCCGGTAGTGTGATACGTGTCATCACTTTATCAAGGTAAGTGGCAGTATGTTTGCCGGGTTTTACTCCGGGAATAAAGCCACCGTTACGCTTCATATCATCCGACATTTGGTTGGTATTGATTGTAATTGCAGTATAGAAGTATGTGAATAACACAACTAGAATAAAGAATACAAAGTTATACCAGAAACCGTAGATGTTGGTGAATGTAGCGCCTATTCCTTGTGTTGCTTCAAACGAACTAAATAGAGCTGGAAGCATCATTAATGCCTGAGCAAAGATGATTGGCATAACACCAGCAGCGTTAATCTTCAGAGGGATGTATTGGCGTACTCCACCATACTGACGATTACCTACGATTCTCTTAGCGTACTGTACAGGAATCTTACGAACCGCTTGTACAAGTGCGATAGTTGCAGCAAATATAAAGAATAGAATTACAATTTCGATAAGTAGCATAGCGAATCCACCACCAGCAGTAGCGAACTTAGCATTTACCTCTGCTAGGAAAGCGTGTGGTAGTTGCGCAATGATACCGATCATAATTATTAGCGAAATACCGTTTCCGATACCCTTATCTGTAATCTTCTCACCCAGCCACATACAGAACATAGTACCCGCTATAAGGATAGTAGTTGCAGTAATGGTGAACAACATTGGCGACTCGCTAAGGACAAATGCAGAGGCAGGAACCGTAGCGTGAAGATTTACAAGGTATGCTGGCGCTTGGATTAGAAGTATACCGATGGTCAAATATCTTGTCCATTGGTTCATTTTTCTTCTTCCACTTTCGCCCTCCATTTGCAGCTTACGGAAGTAAGGCAGAGCAATACCTAGGAGTTGGATAACGATAGATGCAGAGATGTATGGCATAATCCCTAGTGCAAAGATTGAGGCATTCGAGAATGCACCACCAGAGAAGATGTCAAGTAGTCCGAGTATACCGCTAGCAGTGCTGTCTTGCAGTTCTGAGTTAGCAAGAGCCTCTGGGTTGATACCCGGAAGTACCACAAAGCTGCCCAGACGGTAGATTAGTAGAATACCAAGCGTATAGAGGATTCGCTTGCGCAAATCTT
>CAYJLU010000132.1:0-3365 GCA_964371395.1 uncultured Rikenellaceae bacterium
ATAGGTGGATGAGATTTTGAAGATGGCTCTAAGGGCTCTGAAAGGAGCATACCTATGTATGTGACTGAAGAGTCATTTGAGCTATCTTTAAAATATCGCCGCCTTGCAACGGTCTCAACAAGTGTATAATTTAGAATATCTGCGCGAGAAAAACTCTAGAGTTCGCTTGCCACTGTTTTTTGATACTATTTACACTGTGATAATCGATAGCACTGTGTATTAAGTCGTCACTGAGTTCCTCGATTGAGGATATAAGCCTATGTTCTAGTCCAAAAATGCTAAGTAGCGAGAGGAAACGTGAGGCACCACGCTCAGCATTGCTTATAGCGACAAAAGGCTTTTGGTATATTATAGAAAAGACTGTACCGTGAAATGAATCCGTGACAATAAATTCTGCATCTCGATATGCTGCAATCCACTGCTCTATCGAGGGCTTGCTGCCATTAGTTTGGTTACTGAATTTGCGCACCTCAAGACCTAGAGCACTAGAGGTTTGTGATACTATCTCCTCCTTTTCTTCTGTTACATCGAGTATATAGCTCATAAGTGCTGGTGCACTCTTAGAGATATCGCCTAAGAGTTGATCATAGCACTCGGAGTTAAGTAGTAGTGTAGGATCTAGGACGTGTTGAGCCTCAACACCAAAGTGTTCTTTACATAGCCCCACTCCGCTTTGCTCCCTGACAGAGACCAAATCTAGATATGCCGCAGCCTCTCTACATCGTCGAATATCCCTAGGGCTATATTCCTCGATCGTATCTTTGCCGAATGATGCTGCATAGCTGACTCTCTTGACGTTATATCGATTGGTAAAGTCTAGAAAATATACTGATACATTGCTATAAATTGTTCTCCAGATTTGGTCGCTACCCGATACAAAGGCATCGAAACACTCAACTTCGCTTCGCCTAAGATTACACCTACCTTTGAAGAGGTCAATGGTTCTAAAATATTGGTCAACAAATCGATCAAACTCCGCAAACTTTAATGCTTGTCTATGGCGTTTAGGAAACCTCTGATATTTAGCTAGTGAGGCACGCTTGCTACGTAATACATAAAACCTAAAGTAACTAGAGGCTAGTTTAAAGAGTCGTTTCGGGGTGGATAGTCTACGATGTGGAGCACCGTATCTATCGGTTACCACATCGTGCCCCATCTCCCTTAGCGTACGTTGTAGTGCATAGGCTTGTAATATGCCTCCATAGTTATTGTGGAGAGGTTGGGTTATTATGCAAATTTTCATATATTTATCAATATCTTAAAATCTAATTATCCTCTTTATCTTTTTTTTAAGCCTCCATCTAAATTTACTTAACTTCACACTGAAACTATCGGCTGTATGGCGTGTAATTAGCCTCGAAATCGAGGTACGTTTGTTTATAAGGTCACTAAAGAATTTCTCTCTATTTTGGTGTCTAGGCGAAGATTTTAGTAGTGGTGGTTGCATAGCCATCTCACCTCCATCAATCACATCTTTATCTAAGGATTCAAATACTTCGAGTCCCCTCTGCGTTGCGATAATGGCTAACCCTACGCCTCTACTATCATTAAACTGAGGGTTATCTATTTCAATACCCCAATAGTCCGCAATCGTTATATCGCTACCACTCTTTAATGCCTTAGCTGGGCATTCGTGGCACGATGGGCGGAGATATAAGTCCTTAATAAAGCCTCGAAAGAATATATTGCGACCTAGCTTTTCACAGAGTCCACGATCTGACTCTGAAGATATACTCAAAGATGAACTACTCCAGCCCGTACATTTATCTCGAAAACTTATTCCCGAGATATTCTTAATCTTTGTATCACAAAGATACTTGCGCCATACAAGTGGAGATGGCACACCGTGACATATAAGGTCAACTGTTAATAGGTTGTCATACTCCTTACCGAGGAATCTATTAAGCCCTGCAATCTGGCACGGAGTACCAGAGAATAGCACATTCCGTCCTGCCCTCAAGTACTTCTCAACCTTAAGATATGAATCACCTACTCTACTCTGTATATACTTTGAACCTCTAAATCGAACTAATCCCTCCTTAGTTTCAGTATAGCTGTGCCTTGCCTCCCAATTTTCATCAAACTCAACTCCAAATACTACACCGCCTCTCTCAATAACAGGTTCGGCAAGTAGGGTAAATAGCCCTCCCGAGGAACTAGCAAGTAGAATCTTCTCATCTCTATGTTTAGCTCCATAGGTTGCAAGAGGTTCTCTGTTCGGCTCTTGATTAATCACAGGACACACCCTCTGGCATATAGAGCAATCTATACACAATTTCATATCCACTTTCGGGTATCGAAAGCCCTCGCTATCCTCATTAAATGAAATACACCCCCTAGGGCACTTCACAACGCAGGCCTCACATCCAACGCAATGCTCTTTATTTAGAATCTCTATCATTAAAGTTAACTTCGCTTCTTACCCGACAGTATTTGTTTTAATCTACGAAGGACGTGCTTGCGTACCTTGGTGTGTTTAAGGCTGAGATACTCTAGAGTATCCCTTGGGTCGCAGTAGTATTTTGAGAATAGTTCACGATGGTTCTCCCATATTATTTTGCGCAATAGGAAGTAATCTGCCTCGCTGGTGTGTTGAGCATTACGTGACAACTTCTTCTTCTTAATGCGGTAGAAGAAGTGAAAGCCATCAAGGTAGTGGACCTCGCCACCCTCTCCAAGAATAGATATCCAGAAATCCCAATCCTCAAGAGCTAGAGACATATCTTCATTAAATCCACCCACTCTAACATAGTCCTCACGACGAAGCATAGCGGTTATCGGAAAGATATTATGGCCTAAGAGTCTACCCATTGAGAAATCCTCAAGAATCATATACTTATTACGCTCTCCAATTTTCTTATAGTTAGTGGCAACTACCGCTACCTCTTTTCGACTGTCTAGTACCTCGACTGCTAGTGCAATGTAGTCACTCGAAATAAGGTCATCACCATCAACAGGTAATATATACTCACCGCTAGTGTGGCTAAAGGCAATATTTCTAGTCTTACACACACCTTGATTCTTCTCATTAAAGAATATCTTAACGCGCCTATCGTCAATCGATTTTAATATTTCAATAGTGCGACTGTCCGTTGAACAATCGTCAACGATAATCATCTCGATGTTCTCATACGTGGAGTTAAGCACTGAGGTGATTGTATCTATTATCCACTCGCCGTCATTGTAGCACGGAGTAATAATACTAACAAGTTTATCTCTATTTACAGACATATTCTTCAATTATCTATGTAATTTGTTTGTTATACTATCACAAAGATAGTATATTTTTTTAGATACGAGAATTTCAACGCCTACTCCCACACATTCGATTTTTGAGACCATTGCAAAACTTATGTTTTGCTCCG
>CAYJLU010000133.1:0-3264 GCA_964371395.1 uncultured Rikenellaceae bacterium
ATGGGTATTCCTAAGGATATGGCAGCGGAGCTTTATAAGCCGTTCGTTATCCGTAAACTCATCGAGAGAGGAATTGTTAAGACCGTTAAATCGGCAAAGAAAATAATTGATAGAAAAGATCCAGTTATCTGGGGAATTTTGGAGAATGTGATCAAGGGTCACCCAGTTCTTATGAACCGTGCCCCAACTCTTCACCGTCTTGGTATTCAGGCGTTCCAGCCTAAACTTATCGAGGGTAAGGCGATGCAGCTCCACCCACTGGCGTGTACGGCCTTCAACGCCGACTTCGACGGTGACCAGATGGCGGTTCACCTTCCACTAGGTAATGCGGCTATACTTGAAGCGCAGATCCTTATGCTTGGTTCGCACAACATCCTTAACCCTGCAAATGGTGCCCCTATTACAGTACCTTCGCAGGATATGGTGCTGGGTCTTTACTATATCACAAAGCAGAGAGATGGTGTTAAGGGCGAAGGCTCAGCATTCTACTCACCTGAGGAGGTAAAGATCGCATACAACGAAAAGAGAGTTCAACTTCACGCTAAGATCAAGGTGCGTGTTGCTGCGGGCAACATCATCGAGACTACTGTTGGTCGTGTACTATTCAATGAGTTTGTACCAGAAGAAGTTGGATACATCAACGAACTTCTAACTAAGAAGTCACTACGTGATATTATCGGTAATGTAATGAAGCTAGCGGGAGCAGCAGCAACAGCTAAGTTCCTTGATGATATTAAGGGTCTGGGTTACCAAATGGCATTCCGTGGCGGTCTATCCTTTAACCTTGAGGCTGTGATTATCCCTAAGGAGAAGGAGGAGCTAGTAGCGGATGGTTACGCTCAGGTTGAGGAGGTAATGGAGTCATACAATATGGGTCTTATCACTAACAACGAGCGTTACAACCAGATTATTGATATTTGGACGCACACTAACTCGAAACTTACAAATACAGTTATGAAGCAGCTGATCAATGACCAGCAGGGCTTCAACCCAGTATATATGATGCTTCACTCAGGGGCTCGTGGTTCTAACGAACAGATCCGTCAGCTTTCGGGTATGCGTGGTCTGATGGCAAAACCACAGAAGGCAACAGCTGAGGCAGCTCAGATTATCGAGAACCCTATCCTTTCTAACTTTAAGGAGGGTCTATCGGTACTAGAGTACTTTATCTCTACCCACGGTGCTCGTAAGGGTCTTGCGGATACCGCACTTAAGACTGCCGATGCGGGATACCTTACACGTCGTCTTGTGGACGTTGCTCAGGATGTCATCATCAATGAGGAGGATTGCGGAACACTCCGTGGTCTACAAGCAGCTACTATGAAGCGTAACGAAGAGGTGGTTCAATCTCTGTTTGAGAGAATCCTTGGTCGTACAGCAGTTCAGGATGTTGTTGATCCACGTAGTGGTGAGGTATTAGTAGCAGCAGGTGTTGAGATAACAGAGGAGATTGCATCGGCTATTGAGGAGTCTCCAATTGAGACCGTAGAGATTCGCTCAGTACTTACCTGCGAGAGCACTAAGGGAGTTTGTGCTAAGTGTTACGGTCGTAACCTTTCGACTGGACGTATGGTTCAGCTAGGTGAGGTTGTAGGTGTTATTGCGGCGCAGTCTATCGGTGAGCCGGGAACGCAGCTTACACTTCGTACATTCCACGTCGGTGGTGTTGCGGGTGGTTCGACATCTGAGAACTCTATTGTAGCTCGCTACGATGGTCGCCTAGAGATCGACGAACTTCGTTCAGTAGATCGCAAAGGCGAAAATGGCAAGGAAACTGTTGTTCTTTCACGTCTGGCAGAGGCTAGAATCGTAGATAGCAACACCGGTATTACACTATACACAGCTAACCTACCTTATGGTTCTATACTTAGCTTCAAGGATGGTGACACAGTGAAGAAGGGTGACCTTATCTGTGAATGGGATCCATATAATGCGGTTATCATCTCTGAATTTGCTGGTAAGGCTGCATTTGAAGCCGTGGTAGAGAATGTTACTTACCGTGAGGAGAGCGACGAGGCAACTGGATTCCGTGAAAAGGTGATCATCGAGAGTCGTGATAAGACTAAGAACCCACTTATTAAGATTCTTGATAAGGACGGCGAAGAGGTGAAGCAGTACAACTTACCAGTTGGAGCGCACATTGTGACCAAGGAGGGTGCTAAGATTAATGCAGGTGATATACTTATTAAGATTCCACGTGTTGTGGGTAAGGCTGGTGACATCACCGGAGGTCTACCACGTGTAACCGAACTATTCGAGGCACGTAACCCGTCGAATCCAGCAGTTGTGTCTGAAATCGATGGTGAAGTTAGCTTTGGTAAGATCAAGCGTGGTAACCGTGAAGTTATCATCACATCACGCTCAGGTGAGATTAAGAAGTACCTAGTTCCACTTTCTAAGCAGATCCTTGTTCAGGAGAATGACTACACAAGAGCAGGTCTACCACTATCCGAAGGTGCAATTACGCCAAGTGATATACTTTCAATCCTAGGTCCTACTCGTGTTCAGGAGTATATCGTTAATGAGATCCAAGAGGTTTATCGCCTTCAGGGTGTAAAGATCAATGACAAGCACTTCGAGATTATCGTTCGTCAGATGATGAATAAGGTGAGAATTGAGGATCCGGGTGACACTCGTTTACTTCAGGAGCAGATCGTTGGTAAGTGGGAGTTTATTTCAGTTAATGACGATATATTCGATAAGAAAGTAGTAGTGGATGCAGGTGATTCAACAACACTTCGTGCGGGTCAGATTGTGGATCTTCGTGAGCTACGTGATGAAAACTCGTCACTTCGCCGCCTAGGACAGCGTGAGGTTGAGGTTCGCTCGACAGTTCCAGCTACCTCTACACAAATACTACAAGGTATTACACGTGCGGCTCTACAAACATCATCGTTTATCTCTGCGGCATCATTCCAGGAGACAACTAAGGTTCTAAATGAAGCTGCAATCAACGGTAAGGTAGACTACCTAGCAAACCTTAAGGAGAATGTTATCTGCGGTCACCTTATCCCAGCGGGTACTGGTATGCGTAGATACAACGATCTAAAGGTTAACTCCAAGGAGTAATTAACTATAAGTCGAAAATTCTTTTAATAGATAAGAGAGAGAGAGTGCTTACCGTAATAGGTTAAGCACTCTCTCTTTTTTGGTGGTGGTGGAAATTACTCGTGAAGAGAGACCATTGCAAAACTTATGTTTTGCTCTGCTATTGAGAGCGTTGATAGGTGGATGAGATTTTGAAGATGGCTCTAAGGGCTATGA
>CAYJLU010000134.1:0-3229 GCA_964371395.1 uncultured Rikenellaceae bacterium
AAAAATAGAGCGAGGATCGCCATCATAATGTAGAAGCCGAAACGCTCGCCCATATTGGCAAGAGCTGCCCCGACTAGTCCTTTAGGGTGTCCTTTAAACATAGATTTTAGATTTTTTAGTTGTTATTAAATTGATTGTTTTGTATTTGTATGTAGTAATTCGGGGTATTTTTATAAAATTATACCCAATACTTTACAAATATATTAAATTTTAGGGCATTTGCAAAATTTAGCGTTACTTTTAATTTGTGAATTAAGTTTTTGTGAGCGATATGATAGTGTAATATAGGTGCAGGGTGGCGAAATTTTAAATTGAAGCGTTACGTAGATGTTCATTATTTTTTTTTGAGGGGATACTCCAGTTGCTTTAGTGGTAGACATAGATGGAGGATGAAAATTTTTGTGACTCTTTAAAATTGAACGAAAATTGATTATCTTTGTAGAGTAGAAGTAGTGCCAAGTTAAGGGATTATTTATTAGCTGTAAAAAATTAAAGAATTTTTTAGAAATATATTAAAAATCATATAAATATGTTTAGTGGAATAGTTGAGGCTATCGCAAGAGTCGAGGCCATTAGAGAAGAAGGTAGCAGCCTTCACCTAACGCTTAGTTGTTCGTTTACCGATGAGCTACACATTGATCAAAGCATCGCTCACAATGGTGTATGCCTTACTGTCGTTGCAATCGAGGGTAATACCTATACCGTTACTGCCATTGCCGAGACACTCAATAAATCAAATATCGGAGAGTTCAAAGTAGGCGACGAAGTAAATCTAGAACGCTCTATGCGTCCAGATAAACTACTTGATGGACACATTGTCCAAGGTCACGTCGATACTACTGCTAGATGCCTTTCGGTTAAGGAGACCGATGGTAGTTGGTACTTCACATTTAAGTATGAACCGCAGGATAAGGGTGGTTATGTAACTGTCGAGAAAGGCTCTGTTACTGTTAATGGTGTTAGCCTTACGGTTTGCGACTCTAAGCTCGATGAGTTTAGCGTAGCTATCATACCATATACCTTCGAGCACACTAACTTCCATAACTTTAAGGTAGGAAGCATCGTGAATATCGAATTTGATATTATCGGAAAGTATATTGCACGATTTATGGAAGTTCAGCAGAGATAGTGAGCGACAAGTTTGAGTTAAAGAGTGCCTATAAACCTACGGGAGATCAACCACAAGCCATCGAAGGGCTTGTGGAACTCCTAGGTAGTGGCCATAAGAACTGCGTGCTACTAGGGGTGACAGGTTCGGGCAAGACCTTTACTATGGCAAATGTCATCGAGAAGATCAACCGCCCTACTCTTATACTTAGCCACAATAAGACCCTCGCAGCACAGCTCTATGGCGAGTTCAAGGCATTCTTTCCCGATAATGCAGTTGAGTACTTTGTGTCGTACTATGACTACTATCAGCCCGAGGCATACCTCCCTAACTCAGATACGTATATTGAGAAGGATCTTGCCATAAATGATGAGATCGAGAAGATGCGACTATCCACAACCTCCACACTACTTAGTGGTAGGCAAGATGTTATAGTTGTAAGTTCGGTGTCTTGCCTATATGGCATTGGAAACCCTGAGGATTTCTATGCAAATACAATAACTATTACTCGTGGACAGCAGATTCCACGTGAGAAAATTTTGTATCAACTAGTCAATGCACTATACTCTCGTTCGGATTTAGATTTTCGCAGAGGTACATTTCGAGTTAATGGCGATACAATAGATATCTTTGTAGCGTATGGAGATATAGCATATAGAATAGTACAGTGGGGTGATGAAATAGAATCAATACATACAATCGACACAATTAGCGGGGCACGCCTTGATAACCTCGATGAGGTTGTGATACATCCTGCTACTATCTTCGTGACAACTAAGGAACGAACCTCTGCCGCTGTTAAACAAATACAACTTGACCTAGGGGCACAGATAGAGTACTTCGAGAGTATAGGACAGAGTGACTACGCTAAACGACTAAAGGGTAGAGTCGAGTATGACCTTGAGATGATCAAGGAGATAGGTTACTGCTCAGGTATAGAGAACTACTCTCGTTACTTCGACGGACGTGAACCGGGAACTCGCCCGTTTTGCCTATTGGATTATTTCCCTAGGGATTTTATGATATTTATTGATGAGAGTCACGTTACCATACCTCAGATTAATGGTATGTATGGCGGTGACTACTCTCGAAAGAAGAATCTTGTGGAGTTCGGTTTCAGACTGCCAGCTGCTATTGATAATAGACCATTAAAGTTTGAGGAGTTTGCGACCTTACAGGATAAAACCATCTATGTTAGTGCAACTCCTGCTGACTATGAACTTCGTCGCAGTGAGGGGGCTATGGTCGAGCAGATAATTCGTCCAACAGGTTTGCTTGATCCCGAAATTGAGGTACGCCCAACACTTGGACAGATTGACGATCTGCTGATCGAAATCGAGAAACGAACGGCTAAAGATCAGCGAATACTCGTAACTACTATTACAAAGCGTATGGCGGAGGAGTTTTCAGCATTCTTGGACAAACAGGGCGTTAGAACTCGTTATATTCATTCGGATGTAGATACTATGGAGAGAGTACAGATTATGGATGACCTCAGAGCTGGGCTATTCGATGTACTTGTAGGTGTAAACCTCCTTCGTGAGGGGTTGGACTTGCCTGAGGTATCGTTAGTGGCAATTATGGATGCTGACAAGGAGGGTTTTCTGCGCAATACACGTTCGCTAACCCAGACAGCAGGTCGTGCAGCTCGCCACCTTGAGGGTCACGTAATAATGTATGCTGATAAGATTACTGCCTCTATGCGTGCTACAATAAAGGAGAGTGAGCGTAGGCGTGAGAAGCAGATGAACTATAATATTGCAAATGGTGTAGAGCCAAGAGCTGTAATTAAGGCTTTAAGGGGTACTATCTCAGGGGGTGTATTTGGAGGTAGTGAGCAAGTAAAAGGTGCGACGTTACCTTCAACTTCAATGGGTGTTATGACGCTTCAGGAGCGAGAGGCTGCTATTAAAACAGAGCGTGCTGCTATGGAGAGTGCGGCGGCTGAATTAGATTTCCTAAGGGCTGCTAGGCATCGTGATATAATGTTAGAGCTTATAGCCTCTACTCCTAAAGAGGATTAGAGGGAATTGTTAAGTTGTGTTTTTTTACTATACTCAGGGCAGTCGGATTTGTTTATTGTACTAGAGTAATGAAAAGGAGTGAGCCGTAGGCGAACGA
>CAYJLU010000135.1:0-3079 GCA_964371395.1 uncultured Rikenellaceae bacterium
CCAGCAGTAGCCTCCGTTCCTATGGGTTTTCAGTCCGCTCAATCCAAGAATAACCAGATTAAGCGAGGGCATAGGCAAATTTATTTGAGCTATGCCGAGCGTGAGGGTTAAAAAGCTACGAAGTAGATTAGTAATAGCAACGAGAAAACAAAACAATGATGAAAAAGATAAGATATATATTTTTGAGTATGATGATGGCTCTCTCATTTGCGAGTTGCCAAAAAGAGTTACTTGAGCCAGTAGGTTCAGGCGATGTGCCAGAGGGTTATGTTAAGGTTGTGATAGATATGGCGCAAGATTTCGGGACGCAAGAGGTTACAACCCGAAGTGGCGAACGTGCAGGCGATCCTATGATTGCAACCACTCGTGAGATGGGAATATCTAACGCCTTTGTCTGCGTGTTTGCGCACTCAGCCACCCCAGCTGATGATCTGTTATTGCAGTATGAGCCAGTTATCCGTGACTTTGATGCATCAGGCAATCCACACTACTACGCTGTGTTGGAGGAGGTTGATGCACCCGTAATGATACATGGTCTCTCTAATATTGACGATGAGACAGTGGTAAAAATTACCGCTAAGGTGAACGATAAATATACAATTACTCGTGAGAAGTTCTATGCCCTTGAGATACCATACAGTGCCGACAGTGATTCGCCTATTCTAAAGAACCAAGATGGAGCATTATTGCCAAAATTCACAGAACCAATGACACTTACAGCACTCAACACCACAACTATTAAGTTAGAACAAGCAAGAACACGTTTTTCATACACTCGTGTTGATGTGGTTATGCCTGTGGGTTCAGAGTATCCGAAAATTTTGGGTCTTAGCGCAACCAATGTGCCAACACTCCCTCCAAGAGGTGCAGAGAGTGTAAAGGTAAAGAGCCACGAGGTAACACCTCTCACAAATCAACCTGCCTTTGGCGAAACAGTAGACGAACGCAAATGGCCAACGGGTATTAGCTCTGTTAATGAGAGTACTAAGTATGTGCAGGGTTTGTATATGTACTATAACAACCGATTACCAAGTGGTGCAACCGCACCTCAAACACCAATAGCCGAAGAGGATGCGATAGAGCTAATTATACGTGCCCAAAGAGACGAAGATTCGCCTGCTGACGGTACATATTACAAAATTCTTCTGCGCTACAAGATAGATCCAGCATCAGAATACAGTTATGATACCTACACCTCTAACCGTTATCTGGTTAATGTGCACGCACTAAATTCAGCAGGCTATGCAACGTGGGAAGAGGCGGCAGATGCCCCTCCAGCAAATGTGCATTATGATATTAATATAGATGGTATATCAACTTCGTATGTCACTAATGGGCAGTATTATATAGGCTCAGGGAAAGCAGAACTTATCGCCGAAGGAAAATCACAAAGTAATATGATGTATACTGACCCGCAAATTATCGAGTTTACGCACAAGAGTGATGAGAGTTGGACAATAAACGCTGATGGTACCTTGGGTGTGGATTTGGTTTTTTCCTACAACGCAGGTGAAGGTTCTTCAATCTCTGTGAGTGACTTGACAAAAGAGATAGTCTTGCCAGATGGTGTAGAGTACGATGATGCGGCAGGTTATTATGACAATTCA
Organism: uncultured Rikenellaceae bacterium; assembly: GCA_964371395.1. Taxonomy (GTDB): domain Bacteria; phylum Bacteroidota; class Bacteroidia; order Bacteroidales; family Rikenellaceae; genus Mucinivorans. The sequence goes on from CAYJLU010000135.1 coordinate 1,608, forward strand.
ACTAACTGGGACAATAGCTTTGGCATTAAAAAACTTCGTTTAAAGGTCACTAAGGGATATGTGAGTAGCGATATAAAGATTAAATTAGGCGAGCTGACCCATAAAGTTAAATTCATGGCAAAGGGCGAGATATATACCGATTATACTGACATTGAATTTATAAAAGAACTCACTAATCTTGACTATACTTACGGAGGTGTGCCAGCAGGGCAAGTGCGTTTAGCAAATTCATATATATTAGCTCCCATGGAAACTACTCCAACAGCCTACTATATACCAGTTGGGGAGAGGATAAACGAGTTTTGGAGAAGTGCAGATTATGCAGGAACAAGTGCTACTGACATTTACTCTGATCTACTCACTACCAATTGGACTAATAATACTAACTATTCAGTCGAGTTGTCGTGGTACGATGGAGCTGATATTGATGATTTAGTGGTACAAAAAGCATATTCTCCAGCAGGCAAAAATGCAATAAAAGTTACTCTTCCGCCTAGTTTTAAACATCAAAATATAGCTGTAAATGTTAAGTACGGCACAGATATTATTTGGTCGTGGCACTTGTGGGTAACGGACTATAATCCATATTTTGTTACTCTCAAAGAAAATTCAAATTCTGCTGCGGCTTACCCTGAGCGCAACAAACTCGACCAAAATCAACGTATGGCCGGTGATGGTAATGCACTTCATTCATATAGCGGTACAATATGGAGTAGCGGTATTTATGCCGACAAGTTCATTATGGATAGAAACCTTGGGGGATTGAGTGCAAATTTCGCTGGGTATGGAGGTACTACTTCGGGAAAAGGTGCGATTTTTTTTCAATTTGGACGAAAAGATCCATTCCCTCGAAAAGCAGGTCTTGCCACAGAGAATGGCCAAAAAAGTTTTGCTGATGTAGTAAATAATCCTAATGTATTTATTACTAATACTACCACTATAAATTGGTGTAACGAAACTAATGCGCAACTTACTACTATCTTATGGAATGATAAAAATGTGCCAATAGATGGGTATAGTATAGGTAAATCTATTTTTGATCCATCACCTGTAGGATTTAGGCTTCCTATTCAAGGCACGTGGGAATTATTTGCAACTAGCAATTCTCCTTGGAGCAATTTATCCACTACACAGTATAGCTATGGACGACTCTATAACGAATTTGTTTACTACCCAGCTTCTGGTTATCTTGAAAGGGAAAATGCATCATTAGGTTGGATAAATGCTGAAGGTAGCAACTGGAGTTCATCGCCAAACTCTAGCAGTGAAGGGCGCCGCTTAGCCTTTAACAATGGTTTAATGGACCCAAATCGAGTAATTACACGTACATATGGTTTCCCTGTCCGCCCTATCCAAGAGTAATATCAAATGATTATGAAAATGAACAAACATATATATATACTGCTCACACTGCTCCTCACACTTGTGGGGTGCAGTAAAGAGCCGTTTGATGGTATTGAAACCGAAGGGCA
>CAYJLU010000136.1:0-3023 GCA_964371395.1 uncultured Rikenellaceae bacterium
GTTCGCCTTGCAGGCTCACTCCTTTTCATTACTCTAGTACAATGCACAAATCAGTGTACACGTTCTTGCTTTGTACTACACTAAACCATTAACCCAACAAAAAGAGGCTGGAGTAACTACCCCAACCTCTCTATCTCTAAGTTCCATTTGCCCTACAAGCTCACGCAAAGTAATGACTACATTTCAAACTATCTCAAAGAATCACGGATACGATCGTCAAATGCCGCTAAAGCCGCTTTTGCTCCCTCTCCCATCGAAATAACTATCTGCTTGTAACTAACATCTGTAACATCACCAGCAGCATAGATACCATTAACGGAAGTTCTTCCATTTCTATCCACAATAATTTCGCCAATGCGATTAGTCTCCACCAGCTCCGCAAATGGCGAAGAGTTGGCACTAAGACCAATCTGAACAAAAATACCGTCTAGTGTGATTGTAGTATCTTGTTCGGTTGCTCGATCTCGAACTACCATTGAGGTTACCTTTGAGCCATCACCCACGACCTTAATGGTTTGGCGATTTGTAAAAATCTCAACGTTTGACAGCGAACGCAATTTATCTTGCAATACAATATCAGCCTTAAGTGTTTCCATAAACTCAAAAACAATTACTTTGCTACATATACCAGCTAAATCAATAGCAGCCTCAACTCCTGAATTGCCACCACCAATTACTGCCACTACCCTATCCTTATAGAATGGACCATCGCAGTGCGGACAGAATGCCACACCCCTACCGATATATTCGCTCTCACCCTCAACACCTAACTGTCGCCAAGCAGCTCCTGTCGAAATAATAAGCGCAGGAGAACTATAACTATCACCTCCCTTAACCGTCAGATGCTTCACACCATCTTCAACTTTGACACTCTCGATTTTACGATTCTCAAGTATATCAATAGAGTACTGCTGCATATGATTCTTTAGGTCAGCGGCAAGCTGAACACCCATAGTTAGAGGTACTGATGGTATGTTTTCAATAGAGGTTGTTTCATTGACCTGTCCACCAATTCTCTCTGCAACTACTGCTACTTTTAAACCTTTACGGGCAGAGTATATTGCAGCTGTTGCACCTGCCGGCCCACCCCCCGCTACTATTACATCATACTCCTTATGCTCACCAACCATCGATTCACTAGTGCCATACTTTGCCTCTAGCTTATCGAGCAACTCACCCATAGATCCACGTCCTACGTGTAGCATCTCACCATCAGCATATACCGTTGGCACAGATTGTATATTCAACGACTTTACCTCGTCCTCATACAGAGCACCATCAACGGCAACGTGACTAATATTCTTACCATAAATCGCAAATAAGTTGAGTGTCTGCACTATATCAGGGCAGTTTGTACAACTCAGCGACATATACGTCGTAAGTTCAATATGAGCGTTGAGTGACTTAATACGCCTCTGGGTAAACTCATCTGGTAGGTTCTTTCCCTTACCATCAAGATTAAGTATAGCAAGTAGTAACGAATTAAATTCGTGACCACCCGGTACAGCCCTGAAGCTAATTCCGCTAGATTCTCCATCTTTGAGAATAACTAGCCCTATTGAATCACCTTCGGCTTTTTGTACAGAAATTCTATCCGAGCACTCCGCAATACCCTCAAGCATCGAAAGGAGTTCCGCACTTGCATCACTACTACTATCCATAGTAACGCTAAGTGTATATGAATAGATCAACTCCGAGAATATAACACGGAGTTGATCTTTTATTGCACTATCTAGCATAGTAAATCAAGTTATATTAGATCTTACCAACTAGATCGATACTAGGCTTTAGCGTCTCCTCACCCTTCTTCCACTTTGCTGGACAAACCTCACCTTTGTGAGTTGCTACAAATTGCGCCGCCTCAACCTTACGAAGTAATTCGTCAGCATTACGCCCAACTGCATTATCTTGCACCTCAGCTAGTTTAATAAGTCCCTCTGGGTCAATTACAAATGTACCTCTATATGCCATACCTTCCTCTTCGATCATCACACCAAATGCACGAGAAATTGCACCTGTTGGGTCAGCTAACATTGGGTAACCAATCTTGCGGATTGACTCCGAAGTATCGTGCCACGCTTTGTGAACAAAGTGAGTATCAGTACTCACCGAGTAAACCTCAACACCCATCTCCTTAAACTTCTCATACTTCTCTGCCATATCCACTAGCTCAGTTGGGCATACAAATGTAAAGTCTGCTGGGTAGAAGAAAAAGATTGCCCATTTACCCTTTACATCCTCAGAAGTTACTGTTTTAAAATCACCATTGTGGTATGCTTGAACCTTGAAATCAGGTAGCATTGTGTTAATAATTGTTTGCATTTTCTTAAGTTAAATTTTATTGTTTATATTAATAGTTTCACTGATTACGCCACAAAGATAAGAATAAATTTTAGATAATAAAAATTATTTATAACTTTTTTTAACTAATCATCGAATTTCATTACAATAAAAGTCTAATTAATTATAATTTATCACCATAAGCAAGATCACCAGTATCGCCTATGCCCGGCACAATATAGCTCTTCAATGTCATTTCCTTGTCGATAGCTAGCGTCCAGATAGTAACTCTACTATCCTTGAAGCTCTTTGTTAGTCTATTTACACCATCCTCAGAACATATTGCTGCACAGATGTGGGTATGTTTTGGTATTCCTCCCTTCTCTAACAGTGCTTCGTAGGTGAGTTCAATAGAGGCAGCAGTGGCAATCATCGGATCGACAATTATCAATATCTTATCCTCAAGCGAGGGTACTGATATACTATCCATACGAATTTGCATATCTCCATTTTTGCGATAGTGTCGATAGGCCGAGACAAAACCCATCTCTGCTCTATCAAATTGGTTTAACATTCCATTGGACATTGGTACTGCCGCACGTAGTATTGGAGCAATAACAACTCTATCATCGGGCAACATCATATCAGATTCACCAAGGGGCGTAACAATCCTAGCGGAGCTATAATCCAACACCTTACTGACCTCGTATGCCATTACCTCGCCAATACGCTCCAAATTTCGA
>CAYJLU010000137.1:0-2979 GCA_964371395.1 uncultured Rikenellaceae bacterium
TTTTCATTACTCTACCACAATGTACAAACCAGAGTGCCCTCAAAGTAATAAAAATACAAAATATTAACATAGCCTTAATAATTAATTGAACACAAAAAATATAAACCCACACTACTCTACTTAAACCTACATATCGTTATTTCTGACCATAAATAACAAAATACACATATTTAGATTCTGCTTACCGCAAAAAAATATAAATAAAGTTGGTAAATTTGAATATATTTTTATAAATTTATAGGGCATTTACATAATTAAATATTTTAATAAGGTAGATGCAAACACAATACAACTAACCAAAAACCTTAAACAATTATGAAAAATTACCCTACAACCCAGCTAAAAAATATTGTGCTGCTCGGTCACTCCGGCAGCGGAAAGACCACCACTGCTGAGGCTATGGCATTCGATGGTGGAGTGGTTGAGCGTAAAGGTTCAATAGAGGGAGAAAATACCCTATCGGACTTTACGGATATAGAGCATCTCTATAAACGCTCGATATTCTCTTCGATGCTCTACTCTGAGTTTATGGACTATAAACTTAATATTATTGATACTCCCGGTTCGGATGACTTCTGTGGTGCACTATTCTCATCATTTAAAGTTGCAGACGTAGGAGTTATGCTCATTAATGCGCAAAGTGGATTTGAGGTTGGTAGTGAGATTCAAACTAGATACGCAACGAGACACGAAAAACCTGTAATTTACGCTGTAAATCAACTCGATAGCGAAAAGGCTTCGTGGGACTCAACCATCGAATCTATCTTCGCCTCTAGCCAAGTAAAACCTGTTATAGTACAGTATCCAATAAATCCCGGAACCGAATTCGATACCATTGTCGATGTACTGATGATGAAGATGTATAAGTTTAAGGGTACAAATGGTGAGCGTGAGGAACTAGAAATTCCAGATAGCGAAAAGGAGCGTGCAGCAGAGCTACACAACACACTTGTAGAGGCAGCTGCCGAAAATGACGAAGCTCTAATGGAGATGTACTTCGATAAAGGATCGCTTACCCAAGATGAAATGCGTTCGGGACTAAAGATTGGACTTGCAAATCGTGATCTAGTGCCTGTATTCTGTATCTCGGCAGTAAGATCTATTGGTATAAAGCGTCTAATGGAGTTTATCATTAATGTTGCACCAGGACCAATCAAAGCACCAAATTTTAGAACTCAAGACGGAGGAAGTATCGAAGCTGATTCAGCAGCAGCAACCTCAATATTTGTATATAAAACTGCACTTGAACAGCATCTTGGCGAGGTGTGCTACTTTAGGGTAATTTCAGGCACACTACGTGAAGGACAAGAGCTAGTGAATCAAACCACGGGGGTTAAGGAGAAGTTGTCGCAGTTATATGTAGTTTCGGGTAAAAATAGACTCAAAGTTACCGAACTTTCAGCTGGTGATATTGGCTGTACCGTAAAGCTGAAATCAACTAAGGTTAATCATACGTTGTGTGCAGCTGGTACGGAGTTTAAGATTAATCTTATTGGCTTCCCTGCCTCACGTTATCGCTGTGCTGTAAGGGCTAAGAATAGTGCTGATGATGAGAAGTTAGCCGAGGCGTTAAACCGTGCCTCAAGCGATGACCCATCGATAGATGTTGAATACTCTAAAGAGCTAAAACAGATAATCCTACAAGGGCAAGGCGAACACCATCTAAATATATTAAAGTGGCAAATTGAGAATCTCTCAAAGATTGAAATTGAGTACTTCGAGCCTAAAATTTCATATCGTGAGACTATCACCAAGAGTGCAGCATCATCATATCGCCATAAGAAACAATCGGGAGGTGCAGGGCAATTCGGTGAGGTGTCATTGGTAATAGAGCCATACTATGAGGGTATGCCAGCTCCGGGCAGATATAAGATCGATGGCAAAGACGTACAGTTGAATATCAAGGCAACTGATGAAGTTGAGCTTGAATGGGGCGGTAAGTTAATCTTCTGTTCGGCAATTGTAGGTGGTGCTATTGATGCTCGTTTCCTGCCTGCTATTCTAAAGGGTATTATGGAGAAGATGGAAGAGGGTCCGCTTACGGGTTCTAGGGCTCGTGATATTCGTGTAGTTGTGTACGATGGCAAGATGCACCCAGTGGATAGCAATGAACTATCATTTAAACTCGCAGGTCGTCAAGCCTTTAAAGAAGCATTTAGAAATGCTGCACCAAAGATTATGGAGCCTATCTACTTGACCGATGTGATCGTACCTAGCGATAAGATGGGTGATGTAATGAGCGATCTTCAGAACCGTAGAGCAATGATAGAGGGTATGACCTCTGACAAAGGCTTCGAGCACTTAACCGCACGTGTACCACTTGCAGAGCTATTTAGATACTCTACTACACTGAGTTCGCTAACATCGGGACGTGCTACCTATACTATGAAGTTTGCTTCCTTTGAGCAAGTTCCCGCAGATGTACAGGACAAACTCCTAAAGAGCTATAATTCTGATGACGATGAATAACTTATAGGATAGTACTAAAATAAAATTAACCTAAAAAGGGCTGGTTTCCAAATCACAGGAAATCAGCCCTCTTTTTTGTGCTTGATTTTTTTATCGGACAGTACTAATTATGATTAGAATCATTATATTTGCATCTATGGAGCACAAACGAAAACAATACATCACTGAGCATCAAAAATTGATAACCGAATGGGATCGGGATAAAAATGCAGAATTAGGTTTTTATCCTGATAAAATGACTATTGGCTCAGGTAAAAAAGTTTGGTGGAAGTGTGCAAATGGTCATTCTTGGGATGCTGTTATTGCTAGCCGTGCTAATGGTAACGGGTGCAGGTATTGTGCAGGTCAAGCAGTCACTCCAGAAAATTCTTTAGCAACTAGATTTCCACATATTGCAAAAGAGTGGGATTATGAAAAGAATTACCCTCTAACCCCCAATGATGTGTCTTATGGTACAAATAAAAAAGTATATTGGATTTGCTCAAGATGTAAGCAGTCATACCAGATGAT
>CAYJLU010000138.1:0-2934 GCA_964371395.1 uncultured Rikenellaceae bacterium
AATAAACGAGCCTGTATTCGCTGATTAGTAATAGAAACAGATAGAAAAAAGATGCAAAAAAATGTAATAAAAGATTGCTGATTCACAGAAAATTAGTATCTTTGCAACTCTTTGCTATTGATAATAGCGTGCTATACCTATATCCAAAGCGAAGATTATTAAATAATTACATAAATTAAAGAAGTCAAAAAAATGACAGATCCAATTGCAGACTTCCTGACAAGAATCAGGAACGCGGCGAAAGCCAATCACAAAGTGGTTGAAGCTCCCGCATCAAAAATCAAGAAGGAGATTGCTCGTGTTCTTCACGAACAAGGTTACATCTTAGCTTGGAAAGTAGATAAGGATGAGAAAGGTTTTGAGGTAATCAAAGTAGCTCTTAAGTACCATCCAACACTTAAGGTTTCGGCTATCAAGACTATTACTCGTGTATCACGTCCGGGTCTTCGTCGCTACTCAAACGCAACTAATATGCCAAGAGTACTCAACGGTCTAGGTATTGCTATTGTCTCTACCTCACAAGGTATTATGACAGATAAAGCAGCTCGTGCCGCAAACGTAGGTGGTGAAGTTCTATGCTACGTAAGCTAGTCTATTCTTTTGATAGTAGTAGACTCAACTAAAAGACAATAATACAAATAACAAAAATACTTAAAAAATGTCAAGAATTGGAAAAGCACCTGTGGCACTACCAAAGGGCGTAACCGTAGAGGTTTCAGCAGACAATGTGGTAAGTGTGAAAGGGCCTCTGGGACAACTATCTCAGCAGGTAGATCCGGACATCACCGTTAGCTTAGAAGAAGGCGTAGTAACTGTGAGCCGTCCAACTAACCAACCTCGTCACCGTTCAATGCACGGTCTATACCGTTCACTAATCAACAATATGGTTGTAGGTGTATCAGAGGGGTACGAAATCAAACAAGAGTTTGTTGGTGTTGGTTACAAATGTGAAGTAAAGGGTCAAGTAATCGAGATGAGTTTAGGATACTCACACGATATTCACGTAATGATTCCAGTAGAGGTAAAGGCAGAGGCTGTTACAGAGAAGAAGAACAACCCTATTTTAACTCTTAAGAGCATCGACAAGCAACTTGTAGGTCAGGTTGCGGCTAAGATTCGTTCTCTACGTAAACCAGAACCATATAAGGGTAAAGGTATTAAGTTTGTTGGCGAGCAACTTCGTCGCAAAGCAGGTAAATCAGCTAACTCTAAATAACGCATCATAAGATAATGGCACTAACAAAAATAGCAAGACGTGCACGTATTAAGATGCGTGTTCGTAAGGTAGTAAAGGGTACTGCCGAGAAACCAAGACTAACAGTTTTCCGTAGTAACAAACACATCTACGCACAAATCGTTGACGATTTAAAGGGCGCAACTCTATGTTATGCGAGCACTTCTGAGAAGGAGGTAGCATCGACAATCACATCGGAGATGGACAAGAAGGCTCAAAGTGCATTAGTTGGTAAAAAAGTTGCTGAGCGTGCACTAGCAGCTGGAATCACCGAGGTAGCATTCGACAGAAATGGTTACCTATACCACGGTAGAGTAAAGGTTCTAGCAGATGCTGCTCGTGAAGGCGGACTTAAATTCTAATTTTATTTATAGAATTCAAAAATGGAAAACTCAAAGAAAGTTCGCACAAGCGACATAGAACTAAAAGATAGATTAGTGAGCATCCAACGTGTAACCAAGGTTACTAAGGGTGGACGCACATTTTCGTTCTCTGCAATCGTAGTTGTAGGTAACGAGAATGGTATAGTAGGCTATGGTCTAGGTAAGGCATCAGAGGTAACTTCGGCAATTGCTAAGGGTATCGAGGATGCAAAGAAAAACCTAGTAAAGATTCCTATTCTAAATGGTACAATTCCTCACCAACAGGAGGCACGTTTTGGTGGCTCACAAGTGATGATGCGTCCAGCTGCACGAGGTACTGGAGTTATCGCAGGTGGTGCGATGCGTGCAGTATTCGAGAGTGTTGGGATTCACAACGTACTTGCGAAGAGCAAGGGTTCATCTAACCCTCACAACCTTGTAAAAGCTACTTTTGCGGCACTAAACGAGCTACGTGATCCAATCACAATTGCTCAGGTTCGTGGAGTGAAGCTTAGCAAAGTATTTAACGGCTAACAATAGCCCTATTATTAAACATTACGAAAAGATAATTTCCAAGAAAATGGCTATTATAAAGATAACTCAGATGCGCAGCCGTATTGGTGCTACTCAGGTTCAAAAGGCGAACCTTGATGCACTAGGCCTAAAGCGCAACTATAAGACCGTTGAACACAACGTTTGCCCTGAGATTATGGGTATGGTCGAAAAAGTTAAACACCTAGTAAAAGTTGAGGAGGTAAAATAATTATGAATTTATCAACACTTAAATCAGCTGCAGGTTCTACTCATAGTGAAAAGAGAATCGGTCGTGGGCAAGGCTCAGGACGTGGCGGCACATCTACACGTGGTCATAAGGGTGCTCAATCTCGCTCTGGTTACTCACGCAAGCGTGGTTTCCAAGGTGGACAGATGCCTCTTCAGCGTCGCCTTCCAAAGTTTGGCTTTACAAATATAAATAAGGTTTACTACAAGGCTATTAATCTTGCTGCTCTTGAGACTATTGCTCAAAAGACTAAAGCAGAGAAGATTGGACTTGAAGAACTACACGCTGCTGGATTGATCTCTCGTAACGAGAGCGTTAAGATTCTAGGCGATGGCGCACTTACAGTTAAACTAGAGGTTGCGGCACACAAGTTCTCGAAATCAGCAGTTGTAGCTATCGAGGCTGCTGGTGGTACAGTAACTGCACTTTAAATCACTCTACACTAATTAACCAATTCGTATGAAAAAGTTTATCGAAACCATACGTAATATCTTTCGTATAGAAGATTTGCGCAAGCGAATCCTCTATACGCTTGGTATTCTACTAATCTACCGTCT
>CAYJLU010000139.1:0-2846 GCA_964371395.1 uncultured Rikenellaceae bacterium
CGGCACCCGGATTTGTCTATTGTACCAGAGTAATAAAACAAATATTTCTTTCATACTGCCAATAACCTTATAGCAGTGTGAAAGAAATATAATAGGAAAATCAACGATGATTAATATTCCGTATAATAGAATATCGAAGAATAATGGCGTATTATAACCTCTTGGCTCCCTCGCCAATAATGGTTCCTTCGCCTATGTAACGAATTGCGCTTAATCCAACCTTCTTAACATTAGCTTTGCCAGTTACATTTAATTTTATTGTAGCAGTACCTGATGAATGTGCATCGATAATCGGAGATATAAAACTTATTAAGTCAATAGCAGACGCTGAAGTTGCATCCACATCAACGCTCTTTGCACTACCATCAACTCGAATGCTTGAGGCTCCACTAATATCAAATGTTGCGCTATTTGCCACATCCAGAGTCAATTCCTCGACCTTAGAGGTTCCCTCTACCTTTACAGTAGCATAATCACACTTCATATCAATAAATGATAGAAATCCACTATCCTTAATTACCATATTTAGATTATCTGCCTTAAATGATCCACTGCCCAGAATAACCGAATTTCCAGCAACACTAATATAATCAAGATTTCGTGTAGAGAATTTTGCCTTAGGTCTATCTGCACTCTTTAGAAATATGTTTGATGTAGCATTGCCGAAACTCAACCTAAGGTACCCCTCCTCGGTAAGCTCCATAATGAGCTTATCTGCAATATCATCGGAGAGTGTAACCTCTACTCCCTCGCTTCGACCCTCCGTAACATTCACATCAAAAGCTCCCGAAACTATAAGCCCACGTATCTGCGTGCCTTCAAATTTCTTGATAGTGCTTCTCTGAGCCGAAACCGATAGTGTAATAAATAGTAAGGAAATGAGTGTGAAACAAAACTTTTTCATAACTTTGTGTGATTAAAATAATATATGAGCGTATGATGCTCTACTTAAATTACCTAACTACAAAGATAGTACAAAATTATAGATCTTACTATGAAAAATACAATAAATATCGGTATCACTAGTGGTCATAAAGCTGGCGTTGCAACTGAAATTATCGAAAAAGTAATGGCAGATAAATCACTTACCTCGACCTATAAACTAACTCTTATCTCCATCGATGACGACCCTACTGGAGTAAAGGCTTTAGAGGCTTCGGTTGAGGCTCTGAAGAGTAAAACTATTGATGCTGTTGTCACCGCTCCGATTAGTAAATCCGAGGCAGCAGCAGCTGGCTTTAGTGCTATTGGGCACACCGAATTTTTTGCGTCACACTTTAAAAAAGAGGGAAGAGAGCCACTAATGGTTCTTATGTCTGATTCGCTAAAGGTTGCACTTGTAACCAAACATACAGCTATATCGGAGGTTGCACCGCTAATCAAAAAAGAACTTATCCTAAGTCATATTCGTTCTCTAGCTCGTTCGCTTACCGTTGATTTTAAGATTAGCTCGCCTAAGATTGCGATTTTAGCACTCAACCCTCACGCAGGAGAAAATGGAATGCTTGGTCGTGAGGAAATAGACGAAATTATCCCAGCCATCGAAGCTGCTAACATTGAGGGTATATATGCCTTTGGTCCATTTGCCGCAGATGGTTACTTTGGAAGTGGAGCGTACACAAAGTTTGATGCTACACTTGCTATGTATCACGATCAGGGTTTAGCTCCATTTAAAACGCTTGCCTTTGATGGAGGGGTTAACTTTACAGCTGGATTACCAATAGTACGCACCTCGCCGGGTCACGGTGTGGGGCTAGATATTGCAGGTAAGGGAATAGCCTCAGCTTCGGCACTACGAGCTGCAATATATGCAGCTGCTGATATTGTTCGTTCACGAAGATATTATGGCGAAATCTCTGCAAATCCACTCAAGAAACACCATCACGAGGATAGTAATAATCGCCGTGGTACTCAACGTGACGTCAATGTCGATGAACTATTAGCAGGTAGTGAGCAGTAATCGTATTTAATGGCACGTTATACACTATATATTAGCCCCTGTCCTAACGATACCTTTGCATTCTATGCTCTTATTCACGGACTTGTAGAGACGGAGGGTGTGGAATTTGAATTGCACTTTGATGATATTGAGAGGCTTAACAATAGAATTCTAAATGGCAAGGGAGGGGGTATTGTTAAAGGATCAATTGCTATAAAACCACTTGCTGAAAGCAGAGGTTACACACTGTTGGATTCAGGAGCGGCACTAGGTAGGGGTAATGGTCCTATTGTGGTTAGGGGTACAAATGACTCTACGGGAGATAGAGTAGTAGCCCTCCCGGGTGAACATACAACTGCCACACTCCTATTTAATCGCTACTTCAGGGGATATAGTCCTAAATACACGATATTTAATAAGGTTTCAGATATGGTTGAAAGTGGAGAGGCCACACTCGGTGTGCTAATTCACGAGGGGCGATTCACCTATAATGAGCGAGGTTTAGAGTTTGTAGGTGATTTGGGTCAGATGTGGGAGCAGGAGAGTTCTATGCCTCTTCCGCTTGGAGGTATATATATGAATTCAGGGTTAGAGTGTGCAAAGGTTGAACGTGCGATACGTCGCTCGGTGGAGTGGGCAATGACTCATCCAGATCAACCGATAGCGTATGCTAGGAGTTATGCTAGCGAGTTATCTGAGGAGGTATTGCGCCACCATATAGACTTCTTTGTCAATGAATATACTGTTACTTTGGGAACATTAGGTAGAGAGGCTATTGATTCTTTGGTGTCGGTATAGTTTCCATTGCGTTATTAGGCACGTTAATTTGTGCAATGTTTTGGAGTATAATGAAAAGGAGTGAGCCTGTAAGGCGAACGAATCCAAATCAAAAATCAAAATGGTTGGG
>CAYJLU010000140.1:0-1297 GCA_964371395.1 uncultured Rikenellaceae bacterium
AGGATTTAGGCGAAGCAGGAAGTGCCAAAAATGTTTTTTAGACACGCTCTTTTTTTTAATAAAAAGATATTGCGCTCTATTGTTAATACACACAGTAGAGTCTTAAATCATACCCCTACTTGATTCTCTCGTAATACTCCCTTGTGCGGGTATCAACTCTAATTTTCTCTCCAGTTTGGATAAATAGTGGAACACGTACCTCAGCACCCGTATCAATAGTTGCTGGCTTTAGCACATTGCTACTAGCTGTATCACCCTTAAACCCTGGCTCTGTGTATGTAACCTCAGCCTCGATAATCGGAGGAAGTTCCGCTGAGAGAACCGTCTCTTTTTCGGTATGGAACATTACCTCTACAACTTGACCCTCACGCATTAAATCCACGTTGTTGATCATTTCCTTCTCAATCTGAATTTGTTCGAAAGTCTCGGTATGCATAAAGTTACAACCTAGATCATCCTCATATAGGTACTGATATGGTCGACGCTCTACTCTAACTGGCTCGATTGCCACACCTGCGGTAAATGTATTATCGATAGTTCTACCATTTTCAAGGTTCTTAAGTTTTGTACGCACAAATGCGGGACCCTTGCCTGGTTTTACGTGTTGAAATTCAACGATGATATATGTCTTGCCATTGTACTCAATGCACATACCATTCTTAATGTCTGCCGTTGTTGCCATTTTTTTGTATTATTAAATTAATTTTCTCTTATAAGTTATCTAATCAAAGCCCGCAAAGTTATAAAAAAAATCGATTATTGCGACCCTATTCTAATTCTCTGGCGACTCAGTTGGCGAAAACATATTGCTTAGTGTTTCGCTTAACTCCCCTGCTATAAAGTCCCAACGAAGGGCTATACCTATAACAAAAGCTAATATCAAGCCATACATTAACTTCTCATTAAGCGTCGATGCACTCCATTTTCTTACTATCCACCTAAACATATTTCAATTTTATCTATTTTAACCAGATTTTGAGCACAAAATTACAAAAAAATCGGTAACTTTGCACCCTGCAAATAATATATTATCGGGAGCTGCTTCAAATTATAGATATCGCAAGTAGCACAGATAATTCACAAGACAACTTTAACAACATAATGACAAGAGACAACAGAGACCCGAAAAGGGCTAGTTTCAAACCTCGTGGCGACCGTGACGGATTTACGCCGAGGAGTAAAATGGATGGCGACAGAAATCGTGACGGTGGACGTGGCTTCAAAAGAGAGGGAGGTGACAGAGGCGGATTCAAGCCTAGAGGAGACAGAGACGGCTTTAGACCTAGTGGGGATAGAG
>CAYJLU010000140.1:1397-2834 GCA_964371395.1 uncultured Rikenellaceae bacterium
GACAGAGACGGTTTCAAACCTAGAGGAGACAGAGACGGTTTCAAACCTAGAGGAGACAGAGATGGTTTCAAACCTAGAGGGGACAGAGACGGTTTCAAACCTCGTGAGGATAGAGATAGTAAATTTTCATCTTTTGGTAAAAAGGAGTTTGTTATCATAACCCCTGAACAACGTGCTGAGGCTCAAGAGCGAGCACAACGCCGTGAAGAGGCTGCCGAAAGATTCCGCAAGAGTCAACGCAGTAACAATGAATTGGAGGCTCTGGGTCGTCAGGTTGACGATATACTTAGCGGTGCAGACCGTGAAGAAAACAAGCCTAAACTCACCGAGAAGAAGGTTAAGGAGAAGAGTACAGATCTACGTTTAAATCGCTTTGTGGCGCAGAGTGGAGTATGTTCTCGCCGTGATGCGGACACTCTAATTGAGCAGGGACTCGTGACTGTAAATGGTAATGTTGTCACTGAATTTGGTATCAGAGTTAATCCTCAAACAGATATTGTAGAGTATAACGGCAAGAAATTATCGGGAGAGAAGAAAGTGTATATCATTATGAATAAGCCTAAGGGCTTTGTAACCTCGGTTGAGGATCCTCATAACGATAAGGTTGTTATCGACCTACTAGGCACTAAAGTTCCACAGAGAGTCTACCCAGTAGGACGACTCGACAAAGAGACAACTGGAGTGCTACTCCTTACAAATGATGGCGAACTAACTCGTGAACTTACTCACCCTAGTTTTGAGCATAAGAAGATCTACCACGTATTCCTAGATAAACCTTGTAATACTTGGGATTTAGAGGCACTTGCAAATGGCATTGAACTCGAAGATGGTGAGATTCACGCCGACGAGATTTCATACGTCGAGGGTAATAAAAAAGAGGTAGGTATCGAACTACACAGCGGAAGAAATAGAATTGTACGCCGTATGTTCGAGCATCTAGGTTATAAGGTTATGAAGCTAGATAGAGTCTACTTCGCTGGGTTCACCAAACTTGGGCTTAGACGTAGCCACTGGCGACACCTGACTCCAAGAGAGGTATCTGCACTTAAGAACAAAAAATTTAAGTAGTGGCAATAGATCGTAAATTTGGTAAGGAGCGTAGAGCTGCAAATGCAATTTCTACGAACTCAAAGGTCGAGGGACTAACCCTTATGGGGATTGACCCCGGCACCAATTTTATGGGCTATGGAGTTATAAAGGTAGAAGGTGGTAGTGCAAAGTTGGTAACCTATGGAACAATAAAGCTAGATACCACCTCCGATCCTTACGAAAAATTAAAGGCAATATTTGTTCAAATTGGGGTAATAATCGAAGAGTTTCGCCCCGATGAGATTGCACTAGAAGCCCCATTTTTCGGAGTAAACGCACAGAGTATGTTAAAGCTAGGTAGAGCTCAGGGAGTGGCTATGAGTGCAGCTTTGAGCCGTGGGATTGATG
>CAYJLU010000141.1:0-2687 GCA_964371395.1 uncultured Rikenellaceae bacterium
AGTGATTTAGTAAGAATCTTTTGTATATATTGATTAGTACAATGAAAGAGGAAAACGGTGCCATCCGACACTCGGATTTGTTTATTGTACTTTAGTGATCAACTCTCGATAGAGTCTCAGAAGGGTATTTGCAGCGGCAAAAGGTGATAGAGTATTGTTTAGTACCTCACCCTGTGATACCTCTAATTGTCTCTTTATCTCAGGGTTATTATAAAAACTGCCTAGGATATGGTCATTGATGGTCTCTCTCATCCAATAGGTGGCTTGTCGTGCACGATTACCGTCGAAATTTGTAGTGGTTTGTAACCACTCAGTAATTGCATTCCATAGCTCATCTAGGCCAATATCTTCAGTTGAGGAGCAAGTATATACCTTTGGGCGTATTCCACTTTCTGGAAGAGGGAAAAGTTGAAGTGCTCCCTCAATTTGAACCTTTGTAAGGTTGGCTCTATCTATATTAGTGCCATCGGCTTTAGTAATTGCGATAATGTCGCTCATCTCCATAATGCCACGTTTTATACCTTGTAGTTCATCACCCGCTCCCGAGATTTGAAGCATCAGAAATATATCTACCATCGAGTGTACCGCAACTTCGCTTTGACCCACACCCACTGTTTCGATAAAGATAGTGTCAAAACCTGCCGCCTCGCACAGTACCATAGTCTCACGAGTTTTGCGAGCCACCCCACCTAATGAACTACCCGAGGGTGAAGGTCGAATAAATACATCGGGGTGGTGAGCAAGGTTCTCCATACGAGTCTTATCGCCAAGGATTGACCCTTTGGAGCGTTGCGACGATGGATCAACAGCCAGTACAGCAAGTTTGCGCCCCTGCCCTACAACTCTACCGCCAACAGCTTCGATAAATGTCGATTTTCCAGCTCCCGGAACACCAGTAATGCCCACTCGTACAGACTTTCCGCTATATGGGAGACAGGCCTGTATGATCTCCTCTGCCATAGCCTTGTGGCTTTCCAACGCGCTCTCAACAAGTGTGATAGCTTGGCCAAGTACAACAATATTACCTTCCAAAATACCATCAACATACTCCTTAACACTCATCTCCCTTCGAGCCTTACGCTTAAAGTAAGGATTTACCGACGGAGGCTTAATTACTCCCTGTTGAACGTTAAGTGCGCTATCTTTATGGTGCTCTTTGTGGTCATCTTCAAAGTGTTTCATTGTAGTAAAAATGAAAAATAAAATATGGTTATACTAATTGTTATGCAAATTTAGTAGTTTTTTTGTACTTTTGTAACCTTAAACAAAATTTCATTTAGTACTCTATGGAGCAATAGGGTGTGGGTGGTATTATAATTATCAAATTAAATATAAGCAAAGATGGGTAGTATTGTAGCAATTGTAGGTAGGCCAAATGTAGGCAAATCGACACTCTTTAATAGATTGATTGGTGCACGTCAGGCGATTACCGATGCAACCGAGGGTACAACCCGTGACCGCCACTATGGTTCGACGGATTGGAATGGTAGAAACTTTACGGTGGTAGATACGGGCGGATTTACCGTTAACTCCGAAGATATCTTCGAGCGTGAGATTGTGCGTCAGGTATCAATAGCTATCGAGGAGTCGGATGTGATTGTGTTTTTAGTGGATGTTGAGACTGGTATTGCAGATATTGACCAATCACTAGCAACTATTTTACGCCGCTCGTCGAAACCTGTAATCCTAGCGGTCAATAAAGTTGATAATAGCAAGCGTCAGATCGATACCTATGAGTTTTATAGCCTAGGACTTGGTGACCCTATATCGGTATCTAGTATGACTGGTAGCGGAACGGGAGATATGCTTGACAAAGTAGTGGAATCACTTCCATCGATAGAGGAAGAGGTGCAGCGTGCTCAAGATGAGATGGATGAGGAGATGGCAGCATTACCAAAATTTGCAATCGTGGGTCGCCCTAACGTTGGTAAATCATCACTTACCAATTCACTGTTGGGTGAGGAGCGTAATATCGTAACTAACCTAGCAGGTACCACTCGTGATTCTATTAATAGCCGTTACAATAAGTTTGGTCACGACTTTATGCTAATTGATACCGCAGGTGTAAGGAAGAAGACTAAGGTTACAGAGGATTTGGAGTTCTACTCAGTTCTACGTGCCATTCGTTCGATAGAGATGTGTGATGTTGCGTATTTAGTTATTGATGCAACCGTTGGGCTTGATGCACAGGATATGAATATCTTTCAGTTAATTGTGCGCAACCGCAAGGGGTGTGTAGTGATAATTAATAAGTGGGATTTGGTTCAAAATAAGGAGACTAACTCTGCACGTGACTATGCCGAGGAGGTTAAGCGTAAGTTAGCACCATTCAATGATGTGCCTATTCTATTTACTTCAGCAGTGGAGAAACAGCGTATTATGGATATGGTCAATAAGGGTATGGAGGTCTATGAAAATCGTAAGCGTCGAATACCAACCTCTGTTCTAAATGAATTTATATTACCAATTATCGATCATACTCCACCTCCATCGATCAAGGGTAAGTACATTAAGATTAAGTATGCAACGCAACTTCCTACTCAAACTCCGCAGTTTGCATTCTTTGTTAACCTACCACAATATGTTAAGGATCATTATCGTCGTTTCTTAGAGAATAAGATACGTGCAGAGTGGAACTATACTGGATGTCCAATTCAAATATACTTTAGACAGAAATAGAGAAGGTA
>CAYJLU010000142.1:0-2609 GCA_964371395.1 uncultured Rikenellaceae bacterium
TTTTGGGGCTTCGTGGTGAACATAAACCGCAGCGTAATATAGTACGTGAGGATTTAGGCGAAGCAGGAAGTGCCAAAAATGTTTTTTAGACACGCTCTTTTTTGCGTATTCTACTACCCTATATGGTGGAAGCATTTTAGCATTCAGTGCCCCCCCCTAGTGGTAAAATAAGGTGAATCTAAACACAAATAACTTTTAGCAACAACAGCTATACGAGATGATCTATTGTTAACTTTATAGTGTAAAGGTAAATGTAATCAATGTCCCACCTACAAATAATTTGTCTTGGTGAGGCTATTGTTTTTAGTAAGAGAGGGGAAATTTATAGAATAACGGCAATAAAGATAGGGTTGTGATGGTGAGTTATATTTATCGCTAGTATTAGGGTGTAAATATATTTCATCACGTGAATTACCTACGATCTCTCGCTAAGCTCTAACCAACGCATCATTCGCTCGTCGATAAGCTCTATGAGAGTGCCTAACTCCGTGGAAATGGCAATAAGCTCATCGCTTGTTAAATTAGGATTGCTTAACCTCTCCTCTAGTGCAGATTTAGAGATCTCAAGCTCGGGTAATTCTCGCTCAATATCATCGAACTCTTTACGCTCTTTAAAACTTAACTTTTTTGAAGTTTCACTGGCCTGTACCTTAGGTTTCTGAACCACAGTCTTAGATTTTGCCTCACTATTTGTGGTACTCTGACTCTCCGCTTTGTAGAGTCTAAAATCAGTGTAATTACCCGGGAAATCCTTTATCTTGCCATCGCCCTCCATAACAAAGAGATGGTCCACTACTCTATCCATAAAGTAGCGATCGTGGGATATGACTATAACGCAACCATCAAAACCTAGTAAATACTCCTCAAGTACATTTAAGGTTTGAATGTCTAGGTCATTTGTAGGCTCATCAAGTATCAAGAAATTAGGGTTCGAGATAAGAATAGTACATAGATATAGTCTGCGTCGCTCACCACCACTGAGCTTTTCTACAAAGTCGTGCTGACTCTTTGGATTAAACAGAAAGTGCTGGAGAAACTGTGAGGCACTAAGTCTACTGCCATTACCTAGGGTAATATCCTCCGAAATTTTAGTTACTATGTCTATTACCTTATCCTCGGGGTTAAACTCCAATCCATCTTGTGAGTAGTAACCAAACTTTACTGTCTCACCAATATCAATAGTACCGCTATCGGGTGACACCTTTCCTGTTAGCATCTTAATAAATGTGGACTTTCCTACGCCATTATCGCCCACAATACCCACCTTCTCTCCACGTGAGAATAGGTAGTTGAAATTATCTAGTATGACCTTACTATCGTAACGTTTTGAGAGTCCTACCATCTCAAATATTTTACGCCCGAGTCTTGCCGAACCAGCCGTTAGTTGTACTTGCTTAGATGTTTGTGCTGTGCGCCTCTGTGTGCTTAACTCATCAAAGGCATCAATACGATATTTTGCCTTGCCAGTTCTAGCTGATGGTGTGCGGCGTATCCACTCTAGCTCCCGTTTATAGAGGTTAGCATTGCGTTGTGCCTCAGCATTACCTTGTAGGATGCGCTGTTCACGCTTTTCGAGATAGTAGCCATAGTTACCCTTATAGCTAAACATACTCATTTGGTCAATCTCAATTATTCTATTGCAGACCCTGTCTAGAAAATAACGATCGTGGGTTACCATCAGCAGTGTTAGCCTTGAACGTGAGAGGTAGCCCTCCAACCACTCAATCATCGGTAGGTCGAGGTGGTTAGTCGGTTCGTCTAGAATTAGTATATCTGGTTCTACAATAAGTGCGTTGGCTAGTGCAACTCGCTTAAGCTGTCCACCAGATAGCTCTGAGATTGGTTGATTAAAGTCTGTGATATTTAGTTTAAATAGTATCTCTTTGGCTTGCTGCTCCCACTCCCAAGCACCTAGTCGCTCCATCTGGGTCATAGCATCTTCTAGCCCATCACCGCTCTGAACAGCACGTTCGTATGCCTCGATAGCCTCGGTACGCTTACCACCAGAGGTAAAGCAGGCTTGAAGAACGGTTAAAGCCCCATCAAAGCTCGGGTTTTGTTCAAGGTACCCTACCCTAATATCCCTACGAAATGTAATTTGTCCAGATTGGTAATCTTCTCTACCTGCAATGATATTTAAAAGCGTAGTCTTGCCACTTCCATTGGTGGCAACAAGTGCTACCTTATCGCCCTGCTCTAGTCCAAAGCTCATATCGCTAAATAGCACTCTTGAACCGAACGCCTTTGAGAGTTTCTCTATTTGCATATCTATCATAGTGGTGGAGAGTTTAGTGTGAGGTGTAAATAAAAAATTTTGCCCAAAGATAGTCAAAACTTTAGATATATTACACAAGCATTGGGTGGACTGAGCCAGAAAAGGTCGTCTAGAGAGGGGGGAAGGTTATATAAAGTTACCGATTAATCTCAGTTAAGTTGGTCTATTAGCTCAATTTGATATCTTGCTCGTTCGTCTTGTTTCGGCAATCTGTTGGATAGGTGTGCATACGTACAAAAAAAAAGAGAGGTTTTATTGAAAAACCTCTCTTTCTGTGGGAGCAACAGGATTCGAACCTGTGACCCTCTGCTTGTAAGGCAGATGCTCTGAACCA
>CAYJLU010000143.1:0-2519 GCA_964371395.1 uncultured Rikenellaceae bacterium
GGGTGCGATAAACATCATTTTTTTCGACTAGAATTTAATGCTTAAATTTTTGATACGGAGAAATTTTTTGTACCTTTGCTAGGTATATTATACTATAACAACGATTATAAATTTAAGAGCCGAAAAAACATATGGAAAAGAGACGTGAAATAGACCTGTTGGAGTTATGGAACATTCTATGGGCGAAGAAAGTACGCCTTATCAAGTGGGGATTCATCGGCGCTGTAACTGGTATTGTTATTGCTTTTTCTATTCCTAAGGAGTACTCCACTGAAGTACTATTAGCCCCTGAAGGTAAACAGGCCTCGCTAGTAGGTACAGCGGGTACCCTTGCCTCGTTAATGGGACTTAACACACCCTCGGAGGATGGAGTGAACTATATGCTCTACCCAGATGTAATTTATAGTAGCCCATTTTTAATGGAATTCGCCCCAATGGTAGTCGAGTACAAGAAACAGAAGATTACTATGGAGCAGTATATGACAGAGGAAATTAGCTCGCCGTGGTGGAGCCATATTATAGCTCTACCGGGTATGGTACTTTCACTATTTGAGAGCGAGGAAGAGGGCGATGAGGTAAAGACCTTTGAGAATTCACCTAAGCTACAACAGAAATTCACTAAGGCTTTGAAAGCGAGAATAAACGTAGAACTCGACGAGGATAATGGTACTATAACTATCAATACTACCTTTCAGGATCCGTACATAACTCAAGTAATTGCTGACTCCATAGTCGTTAAGTTACAGAGATATATGGATGACTACTATACCGCTAGTACAAGATTTAGCCTCCAAGCTAATGTTGATGCACTAAAGGTTGCAAAGGAGAATTACTATAAGGCAGATGAGGAATTTGCAGCTGCTGTGGATAGAAATCATAATTTAGTGTCCAAGAGTGCGGCACTTAGAGTCGAAAGGCTTCAGAACGAGAGAAACTTAGCATACCAAGTCTACCAACAAGTAGCACTTCAGGTTGAAGCCACACAGGTTAAACTCCAAGAGGAACGAATTGTTGCCACGGTGATCCAGCCTGCACTATTCCCAATTACAACATCTGCACCTCGTAAGTTACTAATCATAGTATTATTTACATTCTTATTTGGATTTGTTGTTGCCTCTAAGCTAATCCTAAAGCATATCAGAGAATCTCTGAACAACGAAACTAAACAGTCAGAGTAGATATATAATCCACCCATTATGAATATCGCAGTAGTAGGTAGTGGCTATGTAGGACTTGTCTCGGGAGCTTGTTTTGCTGAGATGGGCGTAACAGTGACCTGTGTTGATATAGATTCTTCTAAGATAGAATCATTAAAGCAGGGAAAAATACCGATTTATGAGCCGGGACTAGAGGAAATAGTTACTCGCAATTACCAAGAGGGTAGATTAATTTTTACTACCGATTTAGCATCACATATAGATGACTATGATGTTGTCTTTAGTGCCGTTGGAACTCCATCGGATGAGGATGGAAGTGCTGATTTACAGTATGTTTTAGATGTTGCTCGAACATTTGGTCGCAGCATAAATAAATACACAATTCTAGTCAATAAATCTACCGTACCTGTTGGAACGGCAGCTCAAGTTCGAGATGTAATCCAAAGGGAGTTAAACCAAAGGGGGGTGGATATTCCATTTGATGTTGCATCAAATCCCGAATTCCTAAAGGAGGGGGCTGCAATTAAGGATTTTATGAGTCCAGATAGAGTGGTCGTAGGTGTCGATTCGCAGAGGGCAAAGGAGGCTATGTCAAAGTTATATCGTCCATTCTTACTTAATAACTTCAGGGTAATATTTACAGATATTTCCTCGGCAGAGATGATAAAGTACGCTGCTAATGCAATGCTAGCTACTCGCATATCATTTATGAATGATATTGCAAACTTATGTGAGATAGTTGGAGCAGACGTAAATATGGTGCGTAAGGGCATTGGTTCGGATAGCCGTATAGGTAGTAAATTCCTATATGCTGGATGCGGTTACGGAGGATCGTGCTTTCCAAAAGATGTTAGAGCATTGATAAGGAGTGCAGAGCAGCGGGGCTACGAAATGAGAGTAGTAAAGGCGGTAGAGGAGGTTAATGAGTCGCAAAAAAAGGTAATCTTTAATAAGTTAAGTCAATACTATGGTGGAGACTTATCAGGAAAGAGAGTTGCGATTTGGGGCTTGGCATTTAAGCCTGAAACTGATGATATGCGTGAGGCTACATCTTTAATAACCATTGAATTATTGCTGGCAGCGGGCGCAGAAGTATCGGTCTATGATCCTGTCTCAATGGATGAGTGTCAGCGCAGGATAGGGCAGTGTGTTCGTTATGCCACTGATATGTATGATGCAGTAGTAGATGCTGATGCTCTTTTACTTCATACAGAGTGGAAACAGTTCAGGTTGCCAAACTGGGAGGTTGTGCGCCGAATAATGCGCCATCCGCTACTCATAGACGGTCGTAATATTTACGTTGCCGAGGAGCTTGAACAATCAGGCATACACTATAAGTGCATAGGCTTGTAGAGAAGCAGG
>CAYJLU010000144.1:0-2435 GCA_964371395.1 uncultured Rikenellaceae bacterium
ATGCAGTATCGGCAAATACTGATATAAGAACTTATATTGCTATACACCCACAGGCGGCAGGTAATCGTACTCTAAATTTTGAGTTGGAGTACACCAATGGTTTATTCTGGGATTTCGAGGCTGATGTTACAATAGCATACGAAAAGGGTATGCTTTACACTATGGGAGTGGATGATAGTCAAACTCTATATATATCAACAGCCGATGAGCTAGCAGCTTTTAGAGATGATGTAAACGCAGGTCACACCTACGCTGGTCGTACAGTTGTACTAACCGAAGATATTACCCTTTCGGGCGAGTGGACTCCGATAGGCACTAGCACTAAGAAATTCAGTGGTGTCTTTGATGGCGGTGATCATACTATTTCGGGGTTAACTATTTCAGGTGCAACAACTACTTATCAAGGCCTATTTGGTGATGTATCCAATGCAACCATTACAAAAGTTAAAATTTTCCAGCCACAAATTACGTCAAGTGCTGACTATGTCGGCGCGCTTGCTGGAGCTGCAACTAATTCAACCATTGAGAATTGTGCAGTAATTGGAGGTTCAGTGAATGGATATAGGTATGTCGGCGGAATTGTTGGCGGCTCTTTTTCTTCTTTTTCTATCACCTCTTGTTACAATACAGCAGAGGTTACTGCCACCAACAGGTACGCCGGTGGAATTGTTGGTAACTCTTCTTCTTCTTCTTATTCTTCTTCTTCTATTACCTCTTGTTACAATGCAGGTACGATAACATCAAGTTATAGCGTTGGTGGAATTGTAGGTTCTATTTCAGGTACAACTTCAGTATCTTCTTGTTACAACGCGGCTTTAGTTCTCGGATCGTCAGGGTTTGGCGGAATTGTAGGGGAAATGCTAGGAACTGGAGCTAATGTGAATAACTGTTTCTTCTTAGGCGGAACTTCGAGTTTTGCTGTTGGTGGTTATTCTTCTAATGCGTCTGACACACAGGTTACTAATGCTGGTATAGTTAAAACCGTTCAGGATTTAAATAACTTAGTTGGTACAGAAAATGGGCTGTTAGATGGTGAGGGTAACTTCTCAAAGAGCAGTTCAGATGCTAGTAGCTATTTACCTAATCTAATGGGTGAGAGCATACAGTTTGAAAACATAGAATATGAAATATACATCTCGAATGAAGAGGAACTAAAAGCCTTTAGAGATGCAGTCAACAGTGGCGATACATATCTATACAAAACAGTTATAGTTGATGATAATATCGTCCTTACTAGTGAGTGGACTCCGATTGGTAATTATGAAAATTATTTTAGGGGTACCTTTGATGGCGCTAATTATACTATCTCAGGGCTAACTATTACTGATGCAACAACTCGTTATCAAGGCCTCTTTGGTTTCGCAAGAACTGCAACTATTAAGAATGTAAAGATTTCAAATCCTCAGATTACCTCAAGTAACGACTACGTAGGAGCAGTGGTAGGATATCTAAACACAGCATCGACTCTTGAAAACTGTGCAGTGATTGAAGGTTCAGTGAAAGGACGTAGTTATGTTGGTGGAATTATCGGGTATGTTTATTCTAATACTTCTATTACTGCTTGTTACAACACAGCTTTAGTAAGAGGATATTCTGAAATTGGTGGAGTTGTGGGATATTCTTCTGGTTCTATTGCATATAGTTACAACGCAGGTACGATTATTGGAACTAGTCAAGTTGGTGGAGTGGTGGGTTCTTCTTCTTCTATTGCATATAGTTACAATGTAGGAATAGTATCTGCGTCGAGTAATGTAGGCGCAATTGCTGGCTCTATATCATATAATAGTTCTATGACTAACTGTTACTACCTCCAAGGTTCAGTAGCGCCACAAGTTAGGGAGAATGATTTGAATGCGACTATGGTTATAACGGTTCAAGAGCTTAATGACTTAGTTGGTACTACCGATGGTCTGCCATTATCAGAATTTTCTGTGGGTGAAAGTACAGCAGACCACCTACCTCAACTTATGGGCGAAAATATTGAGTTTAATGATTATAACTTGTCAGATTATACTATCTCAAACGAATCAGAGCTAATCGCTTTTAGAGATGCAGTAAATAATGGAAATCCTTTCTTTGAAAGAAAAGTAATAGTTATTTCAAATATTACGCTTACCCAAGATTGGGTATCAATAGGAGATATTGTGCCATTCTCTGGTATATTTGACGGTGGTAACAACACTATTTCTGGTTTAAAAGGTATTAATGGTTTATTTAATTACGTATCTTATGGAATTATCAAGAATATAAAGATTAATGAACCTGCGATTTCTGGAACAGAAAATAATACCGCTGGCATCATCTCTTCTGCTAATAACACTACCATCGAAAATTGTGCTGTTATTGGCGGTTCTATTTATTCTACCGGCGCTTATGTTGGGGGAATTGTGGGTAGTGCTTCTTATTCATTAGTGAATGAATGTTACAACACTGGT
>CAYJLU010000145.1:0-2425 GCA_964371395.1 uncultured Rikenellaceae bacterium
TTTGATAGCGATGATCACTCACATTTGGTTAGTTATATTGATGCTAATCAGATGACAGGAGAATCAACGGGGATATCTCCAGACTATCGAATTATAGAGAGGATTGCACCAATTAGTGATCAATACTTAGTATTTCCTTGCATAGAAGATGATAACTATTTCATATATGCAATAAATATCTTTGACGTATCAGATGACTCTAAGCTAATAGAACAATATATTTGGGATGCTGAGATCAAAACATACGTAACAGACTCAGGAAAGACCATTGAAGAGTGTACAATGGCAGCTCTAACTTATGTAGAGTATAATTATAACATTAAGGCTAATGTCTACAAGAAGATAGATAGGTGTGGTTATATCCGAGGAGAGATAAAGTACTATTCTGGAGGAGAGATAAGTAAGTATGATGTAGACTGGATAATGAAATTAAGGCCATTCCATAATGCTACAGCTGATTGTTTTTCTAAATTGATTCCAATTATTCTAGCAAACGATAGAAAATCTCTACATCCAGATGCTTTAGATAGGTATGAAAAATATCTTGAGGAGTTGGTTAACTGCAATGATGTAGATAAGGTTGTAGATATTATCAATAGTGTTCATATCTCTGCTTTGCGAAATTTTAGCTATGATGAGATTATTGGTTATATTAAGCTAATTGCAGGTGGAGGCAGTATTTTTAATTATGCTGAATTAGCCATTTTGCGATTGATGAATGCTATTAGCCCCGATGATTACAATAGTTTTTTTGAAGAATTAGAGAAGAATCAAGCTGCATTGTTATCGTTATTAATTGATGGCATTGACGATTTTAGTATACTTTTCTGGACTGAAGATAACTATACTAATTTTATAGGAGGACTGATAAATATGTATCGTATTAGTCCAAGTTTAATAGAGGCTCGATTAAGTAAGTTGGATGATATTGCATTTTTCCAAAGTGTACTAAATATCAATCCAGAGCCATACATTTATGATGCTAATGATATATATTCTAGCACTATGAATCGCTTAGGGATAGCGAGGTATAATGGGGATTTTAGTGATGCTAAAGTTACTATCTATCGTGAGCAGGAGATACATATTAATGATCCACAAAAGAATATTAATTTAACACATTGGGAGCATATTAGTGGATCTTCTTTCGAGGTTTCACCACTCTCACCAGTAGTTATAACCTCTCTTGGAGGGCTTGATTTGGTAAAAACGGCTCTAGGAGTAAACTCAGAAGGAGAGTTGAGTACAGAGAAAATGATTATTGTACCTGCTATCTTCTTTGAGTATTATTCCGATAAGTTAATTAATGAGGAGATATTTGATACAGGTCTATTATTGCTTGATATCTCGACAATTGTATTGAGTGGTGGAACAGCACTAACAACAAAAATACACTGGGCATATAGATTGTTTGCAGCAGCTGAGGTCGCAGGTGCTGTTGGTAACATAGCCATTAATGAGTTAGAGGTTAGTGATCCAGAGTTGAAAGACGCTGTTGAAACGTATAACTCTATAATGGCAGTAATAGGGTTAAAGGATATTGCTTTAAGCATAGGAAAAAGTGTTAATAACGCAAGTTTAAAGGCGAATAACTATAACTATAGAGAGTTCTTCATTGAGCAATATGGAGAGTCACGTGTGCCTTTTCAGACTATTCGAAAGCATATAGATGTTCCGGCTATAAAACTTACTGAAGATAAATTAAAGCAAGTTGCAAAATCACTTGGGATAGGTGATGGTGAACTTTTAGCGGCTGGGAAGGCAAAAATTGCTGCTATTGTAGAGGCAACACAAGTAATCAGAAGTGGTAGAGCAGGATTTAAGTTTGATGGGCTTGTGATGGTTGGTGATTATGCCTGTACGTATGATGATATAGTCGAGATTAATAGCTATCTTGCAAAGTACTTCGACCCGTCGAATCCATTAGCGTCATTTACTATTGGTGATCGCTTGTATAAGATGGAAGATATTCATACCTTTGTAAATGCTAGATTCCCCGCAAGTAGAGTTGAGAATATATACAAAGTTTATCCTGCTGGCGATTGGAATAGTTGGCTAAAGAATAGTGATTCCTTTGGAACACCTAAGAGAGGTGCAGGGTGTGTTACTAGCGCTGATCATTGGGGTGATGAAGCTATTACGACAGCAGAGAATATAGAGGTGCTCAGATTGGATTATACAGGAACGAGCTTTGACGCCTCGGAAGGAGTTGTGCGACTGACGATTAAGGATATATATAAACACAATGTAGAGTTGAAGCATACTTTCGATAGGGCGGTGATAACAGATACTCCACCATATACCAATACAGGGATGACCGGGACAGGTAGTACAATAATGCCGGAGTATCACGTAGGAAAGAAAATAGATTTTCAAACTGATGATATAGCGGAGATTTTTGATAAGAATGGTAAGTTAATAAGTA
>CAYJLU010000146.1:0-2375 GCA_964371395.1 uncultured Rikenellaceae bacterium
GAACTCGAATCTACAGTTTAGGAAACTGTTGTTCTATCCCTTGAACTAAGCAGCCTTATAGGGTTGCAGGCTTATAGATTAGTACGCCCACTTAAGGTAGATAGAACCCCAAGTATATCCGCCTCCAAAGGCAGCTAATATAAGGTTATCACCTTTTTTCAGTTGATTTTCGTAATCGTATAGACACAGTGGGATGGTAGCTGCTGTGGTATTACCATACTTTTCAATATTAACCATACATCTCTCAGCAGGGAGGTTCATACGGTTTGCCACTGCATCAATGATTCTCAGGTTAGCTTGGTGTGGAACAAGGTACTTAATATCGTTTGCACCTAGATTGTTACGTTCCATAATTTCCACTGCTACATCAGACATATTTGTAACTGCTGATTTGAATACAGTTTGTCCGTCTTGGTGTATGAAGTGTAATTTGTCTTTGATTGTCTGTTCAGAAGAAGGGTATGCTGATCCACCGCCTTTCATATAGAGGTGTTGTCCTCCTCCACCATCGCTATGTAATATGGCATCAAGAACACCATAGCCATCTTCAGATGGTTCAACAAGGACAGCAGCAGCACCATCACCGAATATTGCACAGGTGCTTCTGTCTGTGTAGTCAACAATCGACGACATTTTATCAGCACCAATCACGATAGCTTTTTTGATTGTACCTCCTGCTATGTATTGGGCTGCTGTATTGAGTGCAAAGATGAATCCACTACAAGCGGCAGCAATATCAAAACAGAAAGCCTTGCTCATTCCTACTTCGTGCGCAACGAGGTTAGCCGTGCTAGGGAAGAACATATCTGGTGTAACTGTTGCACAAATCACAAGGTCAATTTCCTCTGGTTTTGCGCCAGTTTTTTCGAGCAATTGTTGAACTGCTTTAACCCCCATATATGATGTACCCTTTCCTTCTCCTTTAAGAATGTGGCGAGTTTTGATACCGATGCGTGTCATAATCCATTCATCGGTGGTATCAACTAACTTAGAAAGCTCTTGATTGTCTAGTATATATTCTGGTAAGTAGGCTCCTACTCCAGTTATAGCCGCTGTTATCTTTGACATTGTTATTAGGACATTAATTTAGTTTGATATTTAACTAAAGTTTAGTGTGTTTGGTAAGTTGTGTACAAGTTAGTTTACTCTTTAACAAATGTTTTTTGGAGTTTCTTGACAATACCAGAGTCGATAGCCTTTTGAGTTGCAAGTATCATATTACAGATTGCCTTGGAACTAGATGCTCCGTGACCAATAACTACTGTTGAGTTAACTCCAAGTACGGGAGTACCACCAGTAACTTCATAGTTCATAGAGTCGATATATGGAAGGTTTACTCCCTCTGGTTTAAGTGTTTCGTATAGGCTTTCGAGGAATTTAAGGAGAATATTACCTACGAATCCGTCACAAAGTACTACATCAGCTTTATTGCCACTCAGCAGATCTCCTCCTTCAATATTTCCTACAAAATTTATATCTTCACGTTCTTTGAGCAGATCAAATGTAGCCTTAGCTAGCAGATTTCCCTTGCCCTCTTCGCTTCCAATGTTAAGTAGTGCTACTTTTGGATTCTCGATCCCACAGATACTCTCTGAGTACAGTGCTCCCATAGTTGCATATTGGGTCATTACCTCAGCTTTACAGTCAGCATTTAGTCCGACATCAAGTAGAGTTACCAGACCACCAGACTTACTCAGGTAGTGAGTAGCAATTGTAGGGCGTGTGATTCCTTCAATAACCTTAATTACGTACATCGAACCAACCATCATAGCACCAGTAGATCCTGCCGAGGCAAATCCATCAATGTTGCCTTGAGCAAGATCCATAAATCCACGCACTATGCTAGAGTTTGGTTTCTTTTTAAAGGCCTCTGCTGGGTGATCACCCATTTCGATAACCTCTGAGCAATCTACTATCTCAATTCCACTATCGGTGGGTAGAAACTCTTCGATTTGACTCTTAACACCATACAGCACAATACGAGAATCATCCTGCACCATATCTTTTGCAAGGAGTGCCCCCTCGACTACGACTTTTGGGGCATTATCTCCCCCCATTGCATCTACGCCAATTCTCATCTATTTAGTGCTGATTCTTTAGTTAATATTTACACGCAAGCGTCGATTTTCGCTAAATTACCTTAGGTATTTGCTCTAAATCGCCTCTTGCGTATTAGTTACTTTGTAATTAAGGTTATTACGCCTTAACTTCAATAACTTGTTTACCACGGTAGTAGCCACACTCTGGGCATACACGGTGAAGTAGAGTTGCAGAACCGCAAGATGAACATACTCCAAGGGTTGGGGCTACTGCTTTGTAGTGTGTACGACGTTTGTCACGACGAGTAGAGCTGATTTTGTGTTTAGGATGTGCCA
>CAYJLU010000147.1:0-2357 GCA_964371395.1 uncultured Rikenellaceae bacterium
CATTACTAATTGCTACCTCGGTAATCACCTGCGGAAACAATTTCTCTATTTGCTCTATATTATGATGAGTCATATCCTTCGACTCCATTTTTAGTTTATTCATTTGAGTTTAACTGCTCTTCACAGCACTTGCATTTATTAATACTACTTTCGTTTTTTTGCTCAGGCACATCATTTATTGACTGTAGAATTGAGTTGATTTTCACTATAATTTCACTTTGTTTTTTTATAATATCATTGCGGTTTTCATACTCTTCAGGTGGGGTGAAGTTAATAAAGTCATCATAAAACAATCCGCAATAAAAACCCATATAAGGATCATATGGTTCTTTGAGTTTACAAAATTTTTCATACAGAGAGCTCATTCTTCCATACAACACTTTATGACGCATAGGGCTATTTGCCCCTAAAACCATATTGTCATTACTCCAATAGTCTTGTAAAATAGACTGTGCATGATAGTAGTATGATATACAGCTGCCTTCAGTCGTGATACTATTAGCTGTATATAGCTGACCTATTGATTGCTTCATCTCTTTTTTAATTAAAACCAATTCTGCTTTATGGTCATTTATTTCTTCATCTGTTTCATCCAAACGTTTTATTCTATCTCGCACTTCCCTAAATTCGAGATGATTCCATATCTGTAAACCCACCATAATAGTTGCGCATATCCCAATAAGGGTTCCAATAACACCCAAATACGCATCTATTGTTACAACACCTCCATTTTTAAAGTTACCCCAAAATGTCAGCCCTATGCAAACAAGCGCAGTTGCAACGCAAGTAACATTGATGATTACCCATTTAGATTTTGTCTTTTTCTCCATATCTATAACATCTATTAAAATAACATTATGCAACTAATGATTATTGACACGACAGTTGCCACTATACCTATCAACCATTTTGTATCGTCGAAAATAGACGGGTTATTTAACTTAGGGTATAGCTCGATATACCTAAGTCCTTGTGGAGATAGCTCTCCATCGATCGTATTGTCTATAGTCTTGAAAGGTGTCTTAACAAGTTTCATCTCTAAAAGATTGTTGTATGCATTCCAGTTTCTTGAATTTCCAACTATTTCAGTTCCATTTTTCAGAGATAATATGATAGTCTTTTCGGTTTTGGTTAATACTTTTTTTCCCATATTTATAACATCTCTTTAAGTTTCTTAATCTCAGCCGACAAGGCTATCTGTTTATTAAATTGTTTCTCCTTGCGTTTTTTGGCTATAAGCTGGGCAATTTGTCGCTCAAAGCCTCTTGTAGTCGTACACCTGCCACTTGGCGCACAAAGTTTTCATAGACAGCATCTAGGTTTAGCACTCCCCTCTATTTGCAGCGATATATCATCCTCCGTGAGCCAATCGCTTACAAAGGTATCAATAATTTTGAAACTGCCCGTTTTACTTAGGTTCGCTTCCTTGTAACTTTCGCACTTTAGTTGCAACTCGAAAATCAAATTCTTATATCTCTAAAATTAAGGGTTCGTACTCAATCTGCATACTCTCGCTTCTAAGTGCTACATTTGCAATTCTCTTTCCTCGCCACCAGCTCAATGAGTGGTTGCCATTGTGAATGTGCCCACAAAATATGTAGCCAATATCATTGTCTTGTATCGCCTCCGATAGCTCCTTGCTTCCGATATCTTTACCATCATCACCATACAACGCTCCAACGCTATTTGCACCATAAGGAGCATTGTGGCAGATAAGAAAGTCTAACTTGTCGGGTATCTGCATAAAAACACCTTTCAACTCCTCACTAAAGGGTTTATGGCTCAAGTCGCTATTTAGTTTCGAGGTGTTGGGCGTACCATAAAAGCTATATCCCATCAGCTCCACACCGCTATTCTCCAAGTATATATGTTTATCAGTAGATGTGATTTTATGATTTTTGACGAACTTATCGTGATTCCCTGCAACAGTAATAACATACCTGCTCGGTAGGGACTCTACCCAAGGCAAATATATCTCATTGTACCATCTCCACTGAGCCTCTATATCATCATTTATCGCAACGGGCACAATATCCCCTGAGATACAGACAATATCAGCCGTTGGTAACTCTGGCAGATGACCGTGTAGGTCGGATATAGCAACTATTTTCATCTCTCTTGCGCTTTAATTTGGTTCAAAAATTATGCTGTTCAGCACGTTAGTGCACTTATAACTCAATTTTACTACATTCTATTATTGAATGAATTGCTAAATGTCCTGTGTCCCATAATGAGACCATTGCAAGGAAAGGTCAATATTTTCCTATTTCAATACTTTGATATTCAGATAATTATTAGTATATTTGCGTATGGGAAAGCAACAATTAATCAGCCTTGCTGACATCGCAACGTCGCAC
>CAYJLU010000148.1:0-2329 GCA_964371395.1 uncultured Rikenellaceae bacterium
TTTCTCTAGTTCTCGCTGTTGATGCATTTGCTCTGGTGTGAGCATATAGCACGATGTATGCGGTCTACGATAGTTGTAAATATAGACTGATTCACTCACTATCTTCTTCAACGACTGAAAGTTTAAAACTCATTGTATAGTCTCGCTGAGTGCGCTTGAAATACTGACTGTTAGTCGATTCTTCCATTGATTTACTCTTTCTTAGTGTAAATCTATTTTAAGACGAGACATAATACCATAAGGTTTAATATTATTGTGAACCTGTATTATATCAATATTGAGTAGTTAGACACTAATTTAGCAATAGATACACCGCTGCACCTGCAAGATAACCCAAGATTGCCAGTAACGAGAAACGCTTTAAGTAGTAACCAAACGAAACCTTCTCTAGTCCCATAACCGTTACCCCTGTTGCCGAGCCAATAATGAGTAGCGAGCCTCCTGTTACGGCACAATACGCCAAGAATGTCCAAAATGGTGAATTTAACATATAGACACCAGACTCTGCTACTGGATACATCCCCTGAGTAGCTGCAACAAGTGCAACATTATCCACAAACGAACTCATTATACCAATTATAAAACTTACAGCTAATGGCTCCTTAAAAGAACTCTCCAAAGCAGTACCAACCTCACCTAGAGTACCAGCAACCTTCATCGCCCCCACACTCATAAGTACTCCTAGAAAGAACATTATCGTGCTCATATCTATGCGAGAAAAGACTACACCTAGCCTAAATCTCCTAGACTCAACCTTGCTATTACCTACCTTTCCATACATCTTGTCGGTGTATATCCATACAATTGCAAGACCTAACAAAATTCTCATATATGGTGGTAGAGAGGTAATATGCTGGAATATCGGTACCATAGCCATTGTCGATAGCCCCAGAATAAGTAACACCACACGGTGCAATTTAGGAACTTCTACTAGTGCGCCTCCATTTGAATCGAGAGACTCAGGCAGCTCCACTATCTCTCCCTTTCTAAAGTATAATTTACTAGCAATAGTAAGTGGTACAACCATACATATTACAGCTGGAAGCAGAAGGCTTAGGACTTGATGCGACGCTGTAATATTCTTGCCTGTCCACAGTAGTATAGTTGTGACATCACCAACTGGCGAAAATGAACCACCTGCATTAGCCGCAATTATAATTATTGAAGCATAAATCAACCTCGTAGGTCTATCGGCTACGAATTTGCGCACAAGAGCAATCATAATAACCGCCGTTGCAATATTATCAAGCACTGCTGAGAGTAGAAAGGTAATGATCGAGAATATCCAGAGCAACTTTCGCTTATTGAGAGTTTTAATAGACTGTGAGAGGACTCTAAACCCTCCGTGCACATCAACTATCTCAACTATAACCAAGGCTCCCATTACAAAGAAGAGAGTCTCGCTTACAGAACCTAGATGCTCATCCACTACCTCGGAGCCTACTGGTAGTCCGTAGATTGATAGTAGTGCCCACATAATCACACTCATAAGAAGTGCTGTTGCAGATTTGTTAATGCCAATTCTGTCTTCGAGTGCTATCATTATTATACCTATAATAAAGATAGAGATTAATACAACTGAGAGTGTCATAACATTTAAGGAGGTGTTAGTTAATATCAGCTTGTAAAGTTATAAGCCTAAGTACCGTAAAGTTAGTAAAAATATTACTATAAAAAAAGTGAAGAGGGAGTTTTCTTATAAGAAAACTCCCTCTTCTATCGATTAAAGACCGAGGCAAATTATGCCATCGGATGTTTGTCTTGAAAAGAATTACTCAGCTGTTGGAGTAACCGAAACGTAAGACTTACCTTCGCCACGTTTTTTGAAACATACAGTTCCGTCTACAAGAGCGAATAGTGTGTGATCTTTACCGCAACCAACATTCTCGCCCGGGTTGTGCTTAGTGCCTCTTTGACGAACGATGATGTTACCAGCTTTACATACTTGACCACCAAATAGTTTAACGCCTAGGCGTTTGCTTTCTGATTCACGGCCGTTCTTTGAACTACCTACACCTTTTTTGTGTGCCATTTTCTACTGCTTTCTGTTTGAAAAATTAATAACTAAAGTAAAATTACTCAGCAGCACCTACTTTTATCTCCTTAATAAGGATTTGAGTAAGGCATTGGCGGTGACCGTTCTTAACACGGTAGCCCTTTCTGCGTTTCTTCTTGAAGACGATAACCTTGTCATCCTTAAGGTGACGAAGAATTTCAACTTCAACAGTGGCGTCTTTTAGGATAGGTGCGCCTACTTGAACCTTACCGTCTCTCTCAATTAGCATTACTGAACTAAAGCTCACTGCTTCGCCCTCAGGCTGTGGCAGAC
>CAYJLU010000149.1:0-2303 GCA_964371395.1 uncultured Rikenellaceae bacterium
AACCACACAAAGAAGACCATAATGATCATCGGTATGAGGTTGTAGTTAAATACTGCTATGCCCGTTGAATAGGCATCTCCAGCCTGACCTATAAGGGTCGAGCTGGAGATACTAGCAGCAAACATCGAAAAGCCAATCACAGGCCAAGTCATAGAACGACCCGCTAGGAAGTAGCTCTCTGCACTCGAACTCTTGCTATATCTGAAACCTACATATACGATAAAGGCAAAATAGGCAAATATAATAATTATATCGAGTGTGCTTAGTGCGTTTACAAAATCCATAGTAATAATTATTTAACTGGTTGACTTAGTACATAATCAACAAGCTCATCAAAGTTAGCTGTTGCAACACCTAC
The DNA here is from genome assembly GCA_964371395.1 of uncultured Rikenellaceae bacterium. Taxonomy (GTDB): domain Bacteria; phylum Bacteroidota; class Bacteroidia; order Bacteroidales; family Rikenellaceae; genus Mucinivorans. The sequence goes on from CAYJLU010000149.1 coordinate 359, forward strand.
ATACTTATCTGCACCACCATAGTAAACATATAGGATACCATCAACTACGACATTACCTGTTGGAAATACACAACCTTTGTAAAATCCGTCGATTTCATAGTCGAATTCAGGTTCCATTATGTAGTCCTCAGTACGAGCAATAACCTTTGTTGGATCCTCAAGATCTAGCATTACTGCACCTACACGGTAGTAACCAAGACCACCATTCTCAACGCCGTGGTATAGCATAAACCAACCCTTGTCGGTTTTGATTGGAGGTGTACTTCCGCCGATCTTCTCCTCCCAAGTACCCTCGATACCTGACATTAGAAGGTGGCTAGGTTCGTTCCAAACTAACATATCGTCCGAAAAGCGAATCCAAATTGCTGGACGCTTAGGACCATACTCCTCTCCAATCCACTCCTTAGGACGATGAAGCATTGCAAACTTTCCGTTCACCTTCTCGGGGAAAATAATAACATCACGATCATCAAGGTTAGAATCTGTGATACGACCTAATCTCCTCCAGTTCTGGAAATCCTTAGTAACTGCAAGAGCAGTATTTGCCATATTATTGTTAATGAACTTTGGTGCATTCTCACCGTAGTTCTCAGCCACAACCTCATCGTGACCAAACTCCCAGTATCTACCCGGAGCTGTTGGGCGGAATGCGTAAGTTACATAGTAGTAATCATCGAACTTCACGATACGTGGATCCTCGATACAACCAGAATCCTCACCATCTATCGATGGGCTAAGAGCTGGTTTATCAGAGACACGGGTAAAGTTAAAGCCATCTTCACTTATAGCTAGACCAAGACGAATAATATGATCCTTATCATCACCTGCAGCACGATATAGCATATAGAATTTACCATCCTCATACCACGCACCCGGATTACAAGTTACTAGATCTTCCCAATCATTTGCCTTGTTTGGTGAAAGGATTGGGTTTAGTTCTGATTTAATTAGTTTCATCTCTATTTGTATATTAATAATTATTATTTGTTATAAGTTTGAAGCTCATAGCTGGAATAGTTACGGTAGACTCTGAATCTATTGTAAGCCCCTCTACTGCTGGAAGTGGAAGCCCTAATGAATCAACCCTCATATTATTCTCTTGGTACAGGTACTCCTTTGCGTCAGTCATCTCGAAACCTTTGAGCGATAGTGTATAGTCCTTATCGCCAAAGTTTACTATTGATAGAGTCTTAGCCTCACCATTAATATTAGCAGCTGCATAGAGACCATTTAGTGATGGGAATTTAACCTCCATTGTAGAGCATCCTGCTGGGAAGTAACGTGTCATAAGTGAGTATGAGTAGAACCACGGGCGAATCTCTTCCTGAGTTGGATCATTAAAGACATCACTACCTAGAGTATTCCAAAAACCCCAAAGTTTAATATCTTTAGTATCACCTGCATCCCAATTTGAGTGCATAGCATCGTCTAGCATCCACGCTGCCATTCCAGCGTATCCAACATTAATAATATTCATTGCTAGTAGAGGCATATCAAGACCATAGAAGTAGTCATAGACTAGCATATTGCAGTCCGACCCCTTAGTAAACGGATGATCGGTGGCCCTGCGTAAGTACTCCTTAAGTAGAATTGAGTCACGAACATCGTGGTGGTACTTATACCCGCCCTCGCCTAGTACAATTGGTTTATCCTTTGGTACAACAGCTCTATATTCGGCATAGTGTGGACGAAGTTCGCCAGAACGTATTTGCACCTGCCCCGGATATGCGTGTATATCGTAGAGTCCTACAATGGAGTCAGCACGTAGAACTGTCTCACTTACCCACTCAACTGGACCATACTGTGATGCAGGGTTAGTGTAGTTAGCCACAATATCAGGACCCGCCATCTGAACTTTTTGGGCAAGCTCAGGGTACTTCTCTGTCATCTCCTTGTGGAATCGCATAAACATATCGTACCAAATCTCGTAGTTACCATTTGTCGA
>CAYJLU010000150.1:0-2252 GCA_964371395.1 uncultured Rikenellaceae bacterium
TTTGTAGCGGAGGAAGGACTCGAACCCCCGACCTTCAGGTTATGAGCCTGACGAGCTACCAACTGCTCTACCCCGCTGGATTAGAGTACAAAGATAGGGCAATAATTTAACTTACGCAAATTTTTTAGCCTCTTTTTTTAAAAAACTTTAATAAAAATAGATTAAACGACTATATTACAGCTCGATAAGCAGTGAAAATTTCCGGGAATTACTTTACGGAGAATGCCCTTAGCATCGCTATCTCCTCAGGCCACCTGTCTCTATCTGGTGTCTCTAATATCAGTGGAATGTCATCAAAGCGTGAATCAGAGGCTATATACTCAAAGGGTGTAAGTCCTAAAGTTCCTTCGCCTAGCGGGGCGTGTCTATCAACTTTAGAGCCTAACTCCTTCATATCATCGTTTAGGTGTATGCCTCGTAGGTAGTTAAAGCCAACTATACTATCAAACTTCGCCCACGTTGAGTCGCAAGCCTCTTTTGAAGTTAAGTCATATCCAGCAGAATAGGCGTGGCAAGTGTCAATACATACCCCTACCCTACTCTTATCCTCAACTAGATCTATGATCGATGCCAAGTGTTCAAATTTATAGCCTAGATATGAGCCTTGTCCTGCAGTATTTTCAATAACGGCAGTAACTCCCCGAGTTTTAGATAGAGTGATATTAATCGAAGTGGCAATTCGCTCTATTGCCTCTTCTTCCGTGCATTTACCGAGGGTTGCACCCGGGTGAAAATTTAGCAACTCAAGCCCTAGTTGTTCACAACGTTGCATCTCATCTAGAAACGCTGCACGGGATTTAGCTAGAGCGTCACTATCAGGGTTTGCAAGATTGATTAAATAACTATCGTGCGGCAGGATGTGTTTAGCACTAAAGCCTAAATCCTTACACCTCTGCTTGAATAGTTCAATAGATTTTGGAGTTAGTGGTGCTGCCACCCACTGTCGTTGATTCTTAGTAAATAGAGCAAAGGCATTTGCCCCAATTTCGGATGCTGCTACTGGAGCATTTTCTACGCCTCCTGATGCAGAAACGTGTGCGCCAAAAAATTTTTTAGACATATCAAAAATATTATTTGAGGTGAAAATTTACTTGAAATTTCACATTTTTTACTACTTTTACGGTTCAATTTCAGAGTTAAAATTCACTAAAACTCATCAATAGTCACAAAGGTATAAAAAAAATGAAGCAAAGCCAAACTCTTAAAACTCTATTTATAATTGCACTATGCTTAATATCATTGGGTTCGTCGGCACAATTTACAATTCGCCCTTCAGCCTCGCCAGAGGTTACCACCCTGCGTGACTCTGTGTCGGTATCGCCTACCGACGGTTCTGTGCCATCGGAGCTAAATATATACAATGAGGCGTATCTTAAGCACGTAAAGCGTGAGACATTTAAGTATCGTAATAAATTCTCTCTACGATCTAGCCTTGGAATAACTCAAACTTCTTTCGATAACTGGGCAGCGGGTGGAACAAATTCATTCTCTGGGCGTGTTTGGGCTAATCTAAATCATAAATATACAAACGAGATAACTAATTTTAATATTGAAAATGTATTTGAGGGTGCCTACACACTAGTCATTACTGACAAAGAGACTACAAAGAGTGAGGACTACTTCTATATTAGTTCGACTCCGAGTTGGAAGATTGGAAAGAATCTAGAATTCTCCGGCTCGGTCATTCTTAAGTCACAGTTTACAAATGGATACGTGTCGTCCGATAATAAGACTATATCATCTTCGTTCTTTGCGCCTGCAACTGCAACCATATCGGCTGGTATTACATACTCAATACCTAAAGCTAACTTTAAAGTATTCATTGCACCACTCTCTGGCAATATTACATTCGTTATGAACAAAGAGCTATCGAATCAAGGAGCATACGGCGTAAAACCCGGCACAATGACCAAAGAGGAACTAGGTAGCTTTGGACGAATTGAGTATAAACAAGAGCTGTTTAAGGCTAGCACACTATTTGAGACAAAGATTGAGTCATTCTGGAACTATCGTGACACTCCTACACTTTGGTGGGAGAATAGACTATCATACAAGCTCAATAATATCTTCGGTGTTTCGCTCTACGTCAAAGTACTTTATGACGAAAATACAATAACGCCTCGTGCCTCAGAGAATAACTTCTGGCAGGTGAATCAATCGCTGGGCTTCAACCTCACCTTTAATCTTGAATCAAAGAAGAATGAAGGTCCTCTAACATTTCTCTACTAGTGCGGGTGGTATAAGTCGTAGTT
>CAYJLU010000151.1:0-2226 GCA_964371395.1 uncultured Rikenellaceae bacterium
TAATGTTGGTGAAGTTACGGGTGAAGATTATATAGGAGGAGTATTAGGAACACTTCACGCTTCGGATGGTGGCGAAGTTTCTAACTGTGCCTATTTAAACAGAACTGCAGATGTTGCTATTGGTAATTATAGCGGTAATGCTACTGAGACGCAGGTTACAAATACTGTTATGGTAAAGACAATTCAGAGACTTAATGACTTAGTCGGTGCTGCTGATGGTCTACCATCGGCAGACTTTACTAAGGGTAACCCAACAACTGATCACTTACCACAACTTATGGGTGAGAACCTACCGTGGAAAGATCCATATATTTCTATAAGTATCAATGACGAGGAAGCATTTAAGTCGTTCAGGGATGCAGTAAATAACGGTGATACACACGAGGGAATAACTGTAATTTTAGATGATAATTTAACATTAAGTGGTGAGTGGGAGCCAATCGGTTCTTCACAAGAAAATGCTTTCTGGGGTACTTTTGATGGCGGTCACAATAAAATATCTGGGTTAACAATTACCTCGCCTAGCAGTCACCAACACGCTCTCTTTGGCTTTACTAATGGAGCTACCATTAAAAATGTAGTGATGGATTCCCCGCAAATTTCTTCTATATACTATGCTGCGACAACACTAGTTGCTAGTGCCAAAAATTCAATCATAGAGTACTGCTCAGTATTAGGTGGTACAGTGAATGCGGGAGGTTATACTGGAGGACTAATAGGCTCGGCTGCTAACAGTCAAATTAGATTTTGTTACAACAGTGCAACTGTAACATCCTCTGATGAGAGTGGCGGAATTGTAGGAACAATAAGCGAAAATAGTAGCATAAAATCTTGTTATAATATAGGAAATGTAACTGGTTTTAATAAAATTGGTGGAATTGTTGGTCACGCTATAAATTCTGAAGTGACATCTTGTTACAACACCGCAACAATAAATGGAGAAGGTGACTTTGTTGGTGGAATCACTGGATATAATACCACTTCATCTACGACTACTTGTTACAATGTAGGTCTTATGGTAGGTAGCCGTGAATCAGTCGGAGGAATAGCTGGAGGTAGCTATACTACTTCTTCTGTCACTGACTGTTTCTATCTTAAAGGTTCCAGTTCGAAAGGTATTGGTTCTAGTTCAGGTATGAACACAGTAAGCGAGGTTATATCGGTATTCGCCCTAAATGAACAAGTAGGCATCACTAACGGTCTACCATCAGCAGACTTTACTAAGGGTAACTCAACAACCGATCACTTACCACAACTTATGGGTGAGAACCTACCGTGGGACGGCCCACCACATCCTCTTTATATCTCAAACGAGCAACAATTAAAAGAATTTAGGGATGCTGTAAATAACGGTGATACATTCGAGGGCAAAGAAATTATAGTTGAGGATGATATCACTCTAAGTGGTAATTGGACACCGATAGGGACAAAAGATATGCCTTTTAGCGGTACATTTGACGGTGGAAGTTGTACCATTTCAGGTCTAAGTATTACGAGCGCAACAACTGATTATCAAGGCCTATTTGGTTATGTGCATAATGCATCTATTAAGAACGTAAAGGTTTCAGAGCCTGAAATTTCGTCAAGTGCCAACTATGTTGGTGTAGTGGTAAGTTATAGTGAAGCTTCAACAATTATAAGTTGTGCAGTAGTAAGAGGTTTGGTGAGCGGTAATGAAAATGTTGGTGGAATTGCAGGTTATATTGACTCTATTTCTATAATTTTCAAGTGTTATAATACATCAAATGTGAGTGGAGAAGGTAATATCTCAGGAATTGTTGGATCCTCTGATGGTTCTGTTACCTCTTGTTATAATACAGGTGCAATTACTGGAAGATATTCAGTCGGTGGAATTGTTGGTATTTCCGAGGGTTCTACGACCACTTGCTACAACGTTGGAAAAGTAACTTCAATAAATATGTTTGTTGGTGGAGTTGTGGGTTATAACTCTAGTGCTTCTTCTTCTGTTAGCTACTGTTTCAACCTAGAAGGTTCAGCCGCTAATGGTATTGGAATTAATGCTGGTACTGGTAATGTTAGTCAGGTTAAATCTGTTCAGGAACTTAACAATAAGGTTGGTGCTTATTATGGGTTATCTTCAGCAGACTTTACTAAAGGTAGCCCGACTAATACACACCTACCTCAACTTATGGGCGAGAATATTCAATGGGTATTCCCCGCTTATAAGTAAAGGGAGGTTATCTATCCCAAAATTTGAAAGGTACC
>CAYJLU010000152.1:0-2183 GCA_964371395.1 uncultured Rikenellaceae bacterium
CTTGTGTCTGCTCCGCAAATGCTAGCTCCTCTTCAGCACGTGCTGTTAGAGTAAGAGCTGTACTTGCTGGATATACAGCTACGTAGTTCTCGCCTGCCTCTAGCTCAACATCTCCAGTGAACTCACCACTCTTCTCTCCGTCTGTACCACTATATGTAAAATCACCTAGTCTGTCACCTTCTTCGCTATAAACTGTTATCTTATCTACGTCATCAGCACTTACATTTCTCCAAGAGATTGTAATTGCAGCTGTACCAACTTCTGTTTCGCCTGTCTCCTCCAAATTTACACGAGTAGAGGCATCCTCTGAACCCGTTGACGCAAATAGAACAGTCGTCCCTGCGCCCGGAACAACCTCTTCGACTTCGTAAGGTGATTTCTCACACCCTACCACCACCATTGCAACAAGTGCAATTGCAGCTAAAAAATTGAAAATTTTCTTCATTTCTTCGATTTTTTGATTAATGTAATAGTTAATAATTTTTATATATGCTAAATTCTGTTTTTATGCTAAAAAATAAACATAATATTGAATTTGCAAATATACGTAAAAAAAAACAACTGACAAAGTTTTTAAGGATAAATAAAACAGAGGCTCTCAAAGTGTTAGCACTTTGAGAGCCTCTGTCAATACAGTATAAAATGTCTATTTCATACCTAAACTATGCGTACAGGCTACCTAGACATATAATCCTCTACAACGGAAATACCTATTGGCGGCTGTGCATCTCCAAGTGCTCGCAATCCATCTGCCTCAATAACATATGAATTCTCTAGGCGAATACCTCCAAATCCATAATACTTTTTAACCTCAGAGTAATTAATAAAATCAACAGCTCGCTTCTCTGACTCCCACTTTTCGATAAGAGCCTCCACGAAATACACTCCCGGCTCAATAGTTAGGCAATGCCCCACACGTAAGCGTTTACCCATACGCAGTGAACTAAAGCCCGGCGTCATACTACGTTGAACGTCCTCATCATAACCGACATACTTTTCGCCAAAATCCTCCATATCGTGAACATCAAGACCTATTTGGTGCCCAAGTCCGTGCGGCATAAACATAGCAACTGCACCTGACTCAACCCCGGCAATAGTATCACCTTTCATAAGTCCTAACGCCTTTAAATCCTCTGCCATAGAGATAGCAACGGCACGCTGTACATCCTTGTTAATAACACCTGCAACCGTATGCTCTACCCCTACATTCAAAGCTCTATGAACTATCTCGTAGACAGAGCGTTGCCTATCTGTAAATTTACCTCCAACGGGTAATGTTCTTGTAAAGTCTGAACAGTAGTGCATATTATTCTCTGCCCCTGCATCGCAAAGTAATAGTTTACCGTTGGTGAGTATACCTGAGTGGTCGTGGTTATGCAGGGTTTCGCCGTGTTGTGATACAATCGGATGAAACGACACACCTCTACCATATTGTAGCGAAATACCCTCAATTGTACCAGCTATTACTTGCTCTGAAAGCCCCTCTTTACAGATTCTCGCTGCCTCACAGTGCATTAGATTGCCTATTGTACTGGCATCATCCATCTGCACTATCTCCTCGGAACTCTTAATCTCACGCTGTGCAACCACCGAACGTATAAACTCCTCAGAGAATCCCGTTGCTATTTGTTGATAACTCAATCCAAGTAACGAGGCAAGTAGTAGTTGGTTATGGGCACGATATGGCGGTAGGTAGTGAATATCTCTGCCACTTGCTTTTTTAATGGTTGTTGATAGAGCTGAAAACTCTGCACTTAGTTGAACACCAACTGAGGCTGCTTGATCTGAGATTGAGGGCTGTGGACCCATCCATATAAAGTCATCAACAGTATAGTCATCGCCATAGATGGTGATACTACCGCTATCGATATCAATGGTTGCAGCTAGATCGTGTCGGTTGAGTCCAAAGTAGTACAAAAATGTACTATCTTGACGCATAGCATATTGATTGTGTGGATAGTTGCGAGAAGCCTCGGCATTACCTAGCAGTAACGCAACGCCACTAAGTCCTCTAGCTTTCAGGGAGCTAAGGAGTTGTGCTCTACGAGCACTATAAATCTCTTTTGTAAACATAATAAAATTGGTTTTTGAACCCAAATATACATAATTTAGGTACAAAAACCAATTTTTCTCTATGAATTACCATATGAGACCATTGCAAAACTTATGTTTTGCTCCGCTAT
>CAYJLU010000153.1:0-2147 GCA_964371395.1 uncultured Rikenellaceae bacterium
GCTCACCATAGTTCAAATATGGCAGAGATTATTTCCTGAAAACTGACAAGTTGTCAGAAAAATTTAGATGGTATATTTTTTGTTTTTCAACTATCCTGTTGTGTAAAAATAATTAACTTAATTTAAACGATAAAGAAGAATATGAAAACAGGAAATATTGGTGTTACTACCGAAAATATCTTTCCAATTATTAAGAAATTTCTATACTCAGACCACGAAATTTTCTTACGAGAGTTAGTCTCAAATGCTGTGGATGCTACCACTAAGTTGCAAACACTGATTCAAAGGGGTGAAGCTCCAGCGATTGAGGACTACTCCCCTAAGGTGACCATCACAGTGGACCCTGACGCTAAGACTATTACAATAGAGGATATGGGTATTGGTATGAGCGAGGCGGAGGTTGAGAAGTATATCAATCAAATTGCATTTTCGGGGGCTGAGGAGTTTATGGCAAAGTATGAGGGTACGCAAGGTATTATCGGACACTTTGGACTGGGATTCTACTCAGCATTTATGGTGGCTGATAGAGTAGAGCTTACCACTAAATCATTTAGAGCTGATAGTCCTGCTGTTAAGTGGGAGTGTGATGGCTCGCCTAACTACTCGCTCACTGAGGTAGAGAAGGAACAAGTCGGAACTACTATTACTCTGCATATTGCCGAAGATAGCCTCGAATTTGCATCGAAGAGCCGTATCGAATCACTCTTGACAAAGTACTGTTCATTCTTACCAGTGGCAATATACTTCGATGAGAAACAGATAAATGATACAACACCTCTTTGGGTGCAGAAGCCTGCTGATATTAAGGAGGAGCAATACGGTGAATTCTATGCCAAACTATATCCAATGGCAGATGAACCGCTCTTTAATATTCACCTCAACGTAGACTACCCGTTTAACCTTACAGGTATTCTCTACTTCCCTCAACTAAAAAATAACTTTGAGGTACAAAAGAATAAGATTCAGTTATACTGCAACCAAGTATTCGTCACCGACTCGGTTGAGGGTATTGTACCTGAGTTCTTGACACTACTGCACGGTGTGCTGGATTCACCAGATATACCGCTAAATGTTTCGAGATCGTATCTCCAGAGTGATAGTAATGTTAAGAAGATTTCGTCTCATATCACCAAAAAAGTGGCTGATAGACTAGCAGATATTTTCAAAAATTCGAGAGAAGACTACGAGAAGAAGTGGGACGACCTAAAGCTATTTATTCAGTATGGTGTGGTGAGTAATGAGAAGTTTGGCGAGCGTGCATCTGACTTCACCCTACTAAAAAATTCTCTGGATAAGTTCTACACACTTAGTGAATATACAGAGGCAATTAAGGAAAATCAAACAGATAAGAATGGTAAGATTGTGCACCTATACTCAGCTGACCCAATCGCCGAACACTCATATATCGAGGCAGCTAGATCTAAGGGTTATGATGTCTTAGTTATGGACTCTCCGCTGGAGGCTCACTTTATTAGTTTCCTTGAGGGTAAACATTCAGATTGGAGCTTTGTGAGAGTAGATAGCGCATCGGTTGATAGACTCATTGAGAAGGATGAGCAGGTAGCAATGTCGCTGAGCGAGGAGCAACAGAATAACCTTAAAGAGGTGTTCGAGGGTATTGCGCCTGCTCAAGACGGTAAAAACTTTACAGTTGAATTCTCTGCAATGGATCAAAATGCAACACCAGTGGTAATTACTCAGAATGAGTTTATGCGTCGTATGAAGGATATGAGTAAAGTTGGTGGTGGTGGCTTCAACCTATATGGACAGATGCCTGATAGTTATACTATCTCAATTAACGGAAATAGCGAAGTTGTTGCCTCTATGGTCGCTAAAAGCGGTGATGAGCAGAAGGCTATTGCTGGTTCACTTGTAGATCTTGCACTACTTAGTGCTGGACTGCTTAAGGGCGAGGCTCTCACCGAGTTTGTAAAACGCCAGATGGAGAGTATAAAGTAGGTTTGTAAAGCAAAGTGAGCTATTCTCTTTTTGAAGAAGAATGGTATAGCTCAGTTAAATTTTTTTCGAGAGAGAGGGGATGAACAACATTTCGTTGATTCGCTCCCTCTCTTTTTTGTTAGATTTTTTTCTCTATGAGACCGTTGCAAGGCGGCGATATTTTAAAGATAACTCCAATGACTCTTCAG
>CAYJLU010000154.1:0-2144 GCA_964371395.1 uncultured Rikenellaceae bacterium
TATCAACGCTCTCAATAGCGGAGCAAAACATAAGTTTTGCAATGGTCTCAAAGCAGTGGTTCAGTGCGCAATAATTGGTATTAGAATAATGAAAAAAGTGCTTTAGAGTCACAATACCGTGACCCCAAAGCACTCCCCCTCTTTTTGAAATTACAACTAGCCTAGAATGCAAATAGTGACGGATTGATACCCGCAGTAAATGAATCTATTAGAGTGCCTTGACTGTCGTATCTATAAACAGTGCCATTTTGTTTGTAATCAACAGCATCAGTACAGTATATTTCTCCATTAAATGTATTGACTGCAAAGTTATAGAATGAGGCTATATCGCTTTGCTCAATAAGTGGAGTTGTAGGCAGCGAAGTGGCATTGATACTCATCGCATAGACCTTGTTTTCTGATGTGTAGTATATTACATCTCTATTAGCACTAATCGTAAGTTTATTGTTATACTGGAAAGGAAGCGTAAACTTCTGTTCTATCTCCATTTTTCCCTGTTCATTAAAACCAACACGTACAATCGAAGGTGCTTCGTATCCAATCGGATTTTCGTCCCATCCACCTCCGTCACATAGGGTCCAGAGCTTACCCTGAGCATCAGCTACAATAGTTGTAGGTTGTATGCCAACCTCTAGAGCGTCTATAACTGCATCGTCACTCTTTGTAGGGTCTATTCTTACAAGTCTCTTACCGTATGACCATTCATTAGCTAATATTGTACCATCGCTATCTATGATCATATTTTCGACGTTGTTAGGTAGCGAAATTGTTGATATTACCTCGTAATTATCAGGATTAAAGATAGTAATTTTACCTTCATATAAGTGCGATAGATATGCCCTTGTTTTGTTTACAAAAGCAAACGAGCGAGGGTTATCAATCCCAGTAATTTTTCCTTTTAGTTCAAAGGTAATAGGATCAATGGCATATACCTTTGCAGAGCCACTAAGGCTTAAAAATAGTGTAGAGTTATAATTTACTACTGCCCCGGGAGCATCACCCATAGCAGCCCCATTGTTAGCCGTTGAGAAAAGATTATCAGCAACCTCATCAGTTAGAGGGTTGTATCCAGTAATATCAGCATTAGATGACATATAGTTACCCTCGTTTACTATTACAATAGAGGTTAGGGGTAGAGGTGTATTTCCGTTAGGTAGTGAACAACCAGAAACCAATAGTGAGGCTACGAATAGTAGCGAACCAAAGATGATATTCTTTGTCATAGTCTTAATTTTGCACTACTTCCCGAGTGCAGATTTGGGATAAATAAATTAAAATAGGTTTTTGTGTACCTCTGTTCACTAATTGTTATTAAGCAGTTAGATGGAAGGCACTGCTGTAAAATCTTATAGCAAGAGGCTTAATGGGCTAATTTACTGCAATATTCGCTATTAGTATATGGCGTAATTTTTAGCAGCAAACGATACAAAGGTAATATATCTTTCGATTAAAACTAAATAGAAAATCATTAAATAACTAGTTCGTTTTGTAAAATAAATTTTTTATGCTAAATTTGCAAGCTGAATGCTATGTTAAAACGAGATAGATATACAATTAACCATCACAGTCTAGCTGTTGGTAGTCACCAATTTACCTTTGAATTTGGGGACGACCTCTTTGCTGATTTTGCAGATAGTGGAATAGAGGGGGGTAGTGGAAATATTACCGTCGAGCTAACAAAACACTCAACAATGATGGAATTAGATGTTCATATTGAGGGTCAAGTTGCTATTGAGTGTGATCGTTGTGTGGAGCTATATAGCCAGCCGATAGACTTTAGTGGCGAGGTTGTGGTTAAAATATCAGAACATCAAGGCGACTATGATGGAGATATTATATGGCTAACTCCTCGTGAGGATAAGTTGAACCTAGCGACTTGGATATTTGAGAGCATTGTGTTGAGTCTACCTCTACAAAGAGTGCACCCAAAGCGTGAACAATGCAATAGCGATGCACTAAAGTACATTGCAGGTACAGTAGAGCTTGATGCAGAAGAATGCGCAGATGAAGAAATTTAGCAATTAGGCACAGAAAATTGAAATAATAAATTAAACGATAAATATTTATACAATAAACAAATAAAAAAAAATGGCACATCCTAAACACAAAATCAGCTCTACTCGTCGTGACAAACGTCGTACACA
>CAYJLU010000155.1:0-2132 GCA_964371395.1 uncultured Rikenellaceae bacterium
CAAAACATAAGTTTTGCAATGGTCTCGTAAGGTGTATGGCGGAGATCTTAAAAGAACTGAAATTGTAGCCCTGTTTCTATGTGGATCCTTTAAAAATGCCTATATACTTTGTATTTATCAAAGTTATTTATATCTTTGTACATTCTATGGTGACATACTGTGGCTTTTAGGTGCTATGTTGCTGTAAACATCGGGTGAAATCAAATAAATAAATTTTCATAAATAATTCACAAAGAAGATATGCAAAGTAAAGGTGCTATCAAGTTTTTTGCTGTAATGCTCGCAATAGCGTGTGCATTCCAGCTGTCGTTCACATTTGTTGCAGGTAATGTGAGTAGCAAAGCGGAAAAACTTCCTGCTGATCAACAGTCAATCTACCTAGATTCTATGAAGAATGAGGTGGTCTATAATCTTGGATTTATCGACTACACATACTCAGAAGTGCTAGAGAGAGAGATAAACCTAGGTCTTGACCTTAGAGGTGGTATGAACGTTACCCTTCAAATTGCAGTAGAGGATATTCTAACTGCTCTTGCAGGCGAAAATTCACACCGTGAAGACTTTGCCAAGGCAATGGCAACTGCAAAGGCTGAACAGGCTAACTCACAGAGCGACTTCATTACGCTGTTCAGTGAAGCATATACTGAGCAAAATCCGGGTGCACAGCTTTCAGGACTATTTGGAACCTATGAGCTACGTGAGCAAATCACTCCACAAACATCAAACGAACAGGTTCTGACAGTACTTCGTGAACAAACTGAGACAGCAATATCTAATTCGTTTAACGTACTCTCGAATCGTATCAACCGTTTCGGTGTTGCGCAACCTAATATCCAAAGACTAGGTAGCTCAGGTCGTATTCTTGTTGAACTTCCGGGTGTTAAGGATCCAGAGCGTGTTCGTAAACTACTTCAAGGAACAGCAAACCTAGAGTTCTGGCCAACATATACTGCTACTGAGATGGCTCCAATGTTCTTTGGTGCGGCTCAGGTAATTGCTGAACTAGAGGCTGCGCAAGTTGTCGATAGTGTAGCGGTTGAAACTACTGAAGAGGTAGTTGCGGAGGCTGCTGAAGATAATATCGTTGCAGAGCTTGGTGCACAAACATCTGCTGACTCACTTGAGGTTGCAACACCTAAAGGACTATTTGCAGTATTCCAACCATATGAATTTGACTCTCCAGTTGTAGGTCAAGCTCGTTCGTTCGACACAACTAAAGTTAATACTTACCTAGCACTTCCACAAGTTAAGGCACTATTCCCACGTGATGTTAAGTTTATGTGGGATATTAAGGGTACTGACGCAACAAACTCAGTGTATGAGTTATATGCGATTAAGGGCGGTGCTACTGGCAGAGCTCCACTAGATGGTGGTGCAGTAGTTGACGCTTATGGTGAGTACACTCAACAAGGTTCGACAGCTGAAGTGTCGATGGTTATGAATGCAGCAGGTGCTAAGACTTGGGCGAGACTAACTGCGGATAACGTAGGTGGCTTTATCGCTATTGTTCTTGATGACTATGTGTACTCTTCACCTAGAGTAAATGGTGAAATCACTGGCGGTCGCTCAGCTATTAATGGCGACTTCGATATTACAGAGGCTAAGGACCTTGCAAACGTACTTAAGTCGGGTAAACTTCCTGCTCCAGCACGTATTATCCAAGAGTCAGTAGTAGGTCCTACACTAGGTCAAGAATCTATCAATGCTGGTGTTGGTTCATTCGTTATAGCATTCCTATTTGTTCTACTGTATATGATCTTCTTTTATAGTAGAGCTGGTCTGGTTGCAAGTATCGCACTTATCGCCAACCTATTCTTCCTGCTAGGTATTCTAGTTAGTTTCGGAGCGGTTCTAACCCTTCCGGGTATCGCTGGTATCATCCTAACGATGGGTATAGCAGTTGACTCGAACGTAATTATCTACGAACGTATCAAGGAAGAGATTAAACTAGGTAAAGGCTTCTCGATGTCTATTATGGACGGCTTCAAGAACGCTTACTCAGCTATTATCGACGGTAATGCAACTTCGCTTATCACTGGTATCGTACTATTTATCTTTGGTTCGGGTCCAGTTCAAGGCTTTGCAACAACATTTATCATCGGTATCCTTACCTCACTATTCTGTGCAATCTT
>CAYJLU010000156.1:0-1914 GCA_964371395.1 uncultured Rikenellaceae bacterium
AGAGGTTGAAATCACTCGTAAACCAACTGAAAACGATCCATTCTGTGCACTAGCATTTAAGATCGCAACTGACCCATTCGTAGGTCGTCTTGGTTTTATCCGTGTTTATTCTGGTAAACTAGATGCAGGTTCATACACTTTCAATAGCCGTTCAGGTAAGAAAGAGCGTATCTCTCGTATCTACCAAATGCACGCTAACAAGCAAAATCCTATTGAATTTGTAGGTGCTGGTGATATCGCTGCGGCGGTAGGATTCAAGGATGTTCGTACTGGTGATACTCTATGTGATGAGGCAAACCAAATCGTACTAGAGTCTATGACATTCCCTGAGCCAGTTATCGGTCTTGCAGTTGAGCCTAAGACTCAAAAAGACCTTGACAAACTAGGTGTTGGTCTTGCTAAACTAGCAGAAGAGGATCCAACGTTCACTGTACGTACTGACGAAGTTTCAGGTCAAACTGTAATTTCTGGTATGGGTGAGCTTCACCTTGAGATCATCGTTGACCGTCTGAAGAGAGAGTTCGGCGTTGAGATCAATCAAGGTGCTCCTCAGGTTAACTATAAAGAGGCACTTACTCAAACTATCGAGCTTCGTGAGACATTCAAAAAGCAGACAGGTGGTCGTGGTAAGTTTGCGGATATCGTATTCGAACTTGGTCCTTGTGACGATGTTGAGAAGCAAGGTCTTGAGTTCTCGGATGTTGTTAAGGGTGGTAACATTCCTAAGGAATACATCCCAGCTGTTCAGAAAGGCTTTACAACTGCGATGGCTAATGGTGCGCTTGCAGGCTTCCCACTTGACTCGATGAAGGTAACTCTTAAGGATGGTTCGTTCCACCCTGTTGACTCGGATTCACTATCATTTGAGATATGTGCACGTAATGGTTTCCGTCACGCTGCTATCAAGGCTGGTCCACAGCTTATGGAGCCAGTTATGGCTGTTGAGGTTGTTACCCCAGAGGAGAATATGGGTGATATTATCGGTGACCTTAACAAGCGTCGTGGTCAAATTGCAGGTATGGAGCAGAAAGGTACAGCTCGTGTAGTTAAGGCTAAGGTGCCACTATCGGAAATGTTCGGTTATGTAACCGTACTTCGTACAATTTCTTCTG
The DNA here is from genome assembly GCA_964371395.1 of uncultured Rikenellaceae bacterium. GTDB lineage: Bacteria > Bacteroidota > Bacteroidia > Bacteroidales > Rikenellaceae > Mucinivorans. The sequence continues at coordinate 1,113 of CAYJLU010000156.1, forward strand.
GTCGTGCAACTAGCTCTATGGAGTTCTCTAACTACGAGGGTGTTCCAGCTGCAATTGCTAAAGAGATCATCGAGAAGTCAAGCGGTAGACTATCTGCTGACGAATAATCAATTTTTGTGTAATTTTTGAATAATTAAATATAATGAGCCAAAAGATTCGTATCAAACTCAAATCTTACGACCATAACTTGGTTGATAAGTCATCAGAGAAGATCGTTAAAACTGTACAATCTACTGGTGCTGTGGTAAGCGGTCCTATTCCACTTCCTACGGACAAGAAAATCTTTACTGTTAACCGTTCTACTTTTGTTAATAAGAAGAGCCGTGAGCAGTTCCAACTGTCAACTTTCAAGAGAATGATGGATATCTATTCATCTACTCCTAAGACTATCGACGCACTGATGAAGTTAGAGCTTCCTTCAGGTGTTGAGGTTGAGATCAAAGTCTGATAGTGAGTGTTCTTTAAGTAGTTAGTAGTGCAGCTTCGGATAGTGAAAATTATCTCTGATGCACAAATGACTTAGAGCACACAAATTATTAAGAGTATGAGAGGTAGCAAGCCGCAGGGTTTGTTACCTCTTATTTTTTGTACGAGACTTATTTTGTAATTTTGGCGGTGTGAGGTTAGTTGATAATCAGAGTGCTAGAGGTGTTTTGTTGTGTGTTATTTTATGGGCAATACTTATAGAGTGAGACCGTTGCAAGGCGTCGATATTTTAATTAGTCGTTCCTTAAAAATCATCTAAATCTCAAATATTCAATAAATTAGTTTGAGGAATCCTTTGAAATATCTGCAAGATTTA
>CAYJLU010000157.1:0-1883 GCA_964371395.1 uncultured Rikenellaceae bacterium
GTGAACCAAATTTGTTTAATTTTTAATGTGTCCTATTTTTAGTGGACACTAGTGAACTCGCCCACAAACAGATACTCTCAGAGCTCAAGCTCATAGATAAACGAATAGACCACCCTGAGCTATTCTTCTCCTATGACAAACACTCAATACACTCCCCTATCCATTGGGGTGGCACTCAAACAGAACTAAAGGAACTGCTTACTACTTTAGAGCTAGAAGGGGTAATTCTCGACTCCAACAACACCAAGGCATCGTTTACAGATATTGTCAAAACATTTGAGCAGATGCTCAATATATCTATTGGTGATGCCAAATATATCAAGCGCGATATTCTTCGTAGAAATACCAAAAGAACAATATTTATAGACCGATTGAAAAGGTCACTATTAAATAATGAAGTTTAATCTCGCTGTTTATCAGCGAGTTGCAAAGAAAAGCATATCACGTGAGTAATCACGTGGTATACTTTTCATTTTTATTGTACGGAACTTTGCAGTGAACTTTTTAACGATACCGTTATGGATTTTACTGCAATAATAAACGAGATACAAGAGACGATATTTGCTCTCCAGGCAAAGGTTGATGCTATGCGTAAGTTAGAGTCAACCCCTGCCATTGATGTAGAGTTTATGATGACTCGTAAGGAGGCAGCGGCATTTATTGGTCGTTCGCTTCGTCAGTTAGATAGGCTATGTGAAAGCTATAAAATCAAAAAGGAGATTATAGATGGTTCAGTGCGTATTCGCCGTAGCAGTTTGTTGAGGTTCAAAGGTATTATCCCTGCAGATGAGAGACGACAATCTGATGTAGATGTACTTATTAACCGATACAAATAGAGGGATATGAACTACTTAACTGAAATTAAACTCTTCTATGATTGGTTGGAGACTCACGAACTATCTGCAAACGGGATAGCTCTTTGGCACGCCATAATGCAAATAGCCAATAGGAGCAGGTGGCAGAGGGAGATCAAGATAAGATTATCACTCCTATCAACACGCTCCTCTCTATCAAAAACCACTATCTATAAGGAACGTGATATTCTCAAACAGCTGGGATTGATTGACTTCATTGTTAGAGGTGGTAGATCGGTAGGAATTTATAGAATTAACTCTTTTGAGTCCCGACTTGTGTCCGCCACACGAATACAAAGTGAGACACAAGCTGAGTTAGAGTCCAGACTTGTGTTCGGGAGGCGAACACAAATAGAGTCTGATAATATAAGACTAAACTATACAGATATTAAAGAAAAAAGAAAAATTGAGGTCGCAGATAAATCTGCTCCATTGTCCATAAGCCCCACCCCCGAAAGAAAAGAAAAAAGTTGCGCAAAAAAGAAAAGAAACACTCCCCTCCTCTTTTCGAGGTAGATAAATGGCTTTCGGGACTTGACCCACCGTGGCAAGAGTTGATGCGTACCTGGTTGGAGTATAAGCAGAGTCGCAAGGAGCAGTATAAAAGTGAAATGTCTGTCGAAAAATGCTTGGCACAGCTCAAAAGGCTCTCGGAAGGCAATAGTCAAGTGGCACAGCAGATAATCGACCAGAGCATTGCGAATAATTGGGCAGGGCTGTTTGAGTTGAAACGACAAGCGTACTACCCTCGAGGAACTCCAACACCCGCCACGGGGCAGCACATAGGGCAGATAAAGCAGCCTGAGAGTGAGGAGCACAAGAGGCGCATCCTCGAAAGATTCGGAACGAAATAATAACCAAAGAGAGAAGTTAGAGCTCTCATAAAACCTAAAAATATGATTTCAATATCAAAATTAATCAGCGAAATGGTTAAGGAGAAACGCCTTGATATCCGTGAAAGTAAATCCCTCTCCTGGGGCAATCACGAGCAATGCCGTAATGGCTTTATCGCCATCTTCACCGAGGTGG
>CAYJLU010000158.1:0-1784 GCA_964371395.1 uncultured Rikenellaceae bacterium
TAGAGCACAACACTTTTAATGTTGGGGTCCTGGGTTCGAGCCCCAGCGGGATCACCAAAAGAGGTTAAGTTTTCATAAACTTAACCTCTTTTGTTAATAGTTAATGGATAAGTGCGAATGAGAGACCCTTCAATGATTCTAGCGCAAGAAACACTAAGAGCAACACGCTAAATACAATTCTTTGCCTATAATGCTCCATTATCTAAACAATCTCGACACATTACTCGAATAATCACATTTCTGTGCACTGAAGGCTAAATATACCCTAATTTCGAGCACTACCCTATGTCTAGGAAAATTCAGGACGACATAAGATAGATCTATTTTTAAGCACTATGAAATTACTTGCAAAGATTAGAGCATCAAAGCTCCTATACATTAGCCCCTCATCGCTCTATTATCTCCGTTATATACTACTTTGCTAGCAAGAGTGATATTTGAGTCTAAAAAGCAGCAATTTTTTTTCACGTTGCCCGAGCTGATTTTACGAACGGAACGCATAAAATCGTTCCGTTTACGGAACAAAATCGACTAGATTTGAGTACGATATGGTTCGATTGAACTAGCCACTAAATAAAAAAACCGAGCTGTGATACAATATCAGCTCGGTTTGTGTTGATTTTGAATAGTTCCAACTAACTATCTAGTGCTCCCTCAGGGGCTCGAACCCTGGACCCCAACATTAAGAGTGTCGTGCTCTACCAACTGAGCTAAAGAAGCATTTTGTTTTTGGTGAGTATGGGGTGGTTCATTACCCCATACCCTAATTTTATATCAGTAATTAAACTGTTGCCATATGGCAGATTAGTTCAACAACTTTGTTTGAGTAACCCCACTCGTTATCGTACCAAGATACAAGTTTAACGAAGTTATCGTTAAGTGAGATACCTGCCTCTGCATCGAATACTGAAGTACGAGCCTCGCCAATAAAGTCTGAAGAAACTACTGCGTCTTCTGTGTAACCTAGTACACCTGCTAGTTCGTTTTCTGAAGCTGCTTTAAGGCAAGCACAGATCTCAGCGTAAGTAGCTGGCTTAGCAAGGCGACAAGTTAGGTCAACAACTGATACGTCTAGTGTTGGAACACGGAATGCCATACCTGTAAGTTTACCCTTAAGTTCTGGGATAACTACACCTACTGCTTTAGCTGCACCTGTTGAAGATGGGATGATGTTACCACCTGCTGCACGACCACCTCTCCAGTCCTTAGCTGAAGGACCGTCTACTGTCTTTTGAGTAGCAGTAGTAGCGTGAACTGTTGTCATAAGACCCTCAACGATACCGAAGTTATCGTTGATAACCTTAGCAAGAGGAGCAAGACAGTTAGTTGTACAAGATGCGTTAGAAACGATAGCCTCACCCTTGTAATCTTTATTATTAACGCCCATTACGAACATTGGAGTATCATCTTTAGAAGGAGCTGACATCACAACACGTTTTGCACCAGCTGCGATATGCTTCTCTGCTGTTTCCTTTGTAAGGAATAGACCTGTTGATTCAACTACATATTCAGCACCAACTTCATTCCACTTTAAGTTAGCTGGGTCACGCTCTGCTGTAACACGGATTGGATTACCGTTAACGATTAGCTTACCTTCAGCTGCTTCTGCAGTACCGTCGAAACGACCGTGTACTGAATCATATTTAAGCATATAAACCATATACTCAACGTCTATAAGGTCGTTGATACCAACTACTTCAACGTTAGGATTCTTAACTGCTGCACGGAATACAAGGCGACCGATACGGCCAAAACCATTGATACCAATTTTAATCTTTGACATT
>CAYJLU010000159.1:0-1676 GCA_964371395.1 uncultured Rikenellaceae bacterium
CTCTGTGCGTGATGTAACATAACCATCTTCATTGTTATTTAGTGTAAATATCCAAACATAATTTCCTATAGAATGAGAGTGAACAAATCCCTTTGGAGCTTCATCGGGGATGTAGGCTCGATTATTTCCAATATTTGTGATAGGCACTTGAGGTGCAACGCCATCTTGAAGTTCTATACGATCCTCTAGCTCATTAGAACCATACTGCCAAATTTCGTCCCAATCTGATACATTGACTGTGCCCGAGCTCGGGTTTTCAGGGGCGATAATATAGTAACCCGAGAAAGTAATATTCTTTAACTTCTTCAACTCTTCTATCATTCCCTGAGCATAGGCAAAGCCCATTGAGTGGCAAACAATATCTAATTCAATAGTCTTTTTATTACGATAGTCACTGTGAAGAGATATAACCAATCGTCTACCAGCCTTCCTACCCGAAGTAACTCGACTCTCAAAACCTGCTTTATTAGGTTTGGTATTGTGAAATGGGAAATAACCCAAAGTATCTGTTATGTATTCTCTTGACGGTGGATTCATTGACGCCATTGAAGCTAGATAACGTGCAAAACCGTGGTGATTCGATGTTTCAATATCCTTATCACCACTTGCATAGTAAACATGACTTACCGAACGACGATCGATAAAGCGATTATCTATCTCACCCCAATATTCCTCAAAATCGTACGGATAAATAAGGTCAATGGATTCAAACCTATCTACCTCATATCCATTAACAAACAGCATAACTCTAACATTTTCGGAGGTTTCATCAGAGCTAGAATAGTACAGAACTGTACGTACGTAGCTCTCTAAATCGATCTCCTCTCTGAGGTACTTTGTAAATGGATCGCCATCGGCTTCTATTCTATAATCGTCAGTTTTATAGAGCTGTTTTTGAACAGCTGCATCATTTAGCCTATAGTAAGAGAATGATGATGCTTTGGCTCCTTGACCAACTCCATCAGCAAACTCTAAATATATATTTTCAAAATCTGACTTAATATCTACTTTATCAATATACATCTTTGGCTCCTCAATATAAAATATTACTATACCTCCGTGATTATCTGAAGTCTCGACAGTAACCAATTCTAGCACCCTAATACTACCCTTGCCATCTACTGATATGGTTTGAGAGGTATCATACTTGTTGGCTATCCCATCGGTTAATAGTGAGGTGATATACAAACGATTATCGCTATAATAATTATGAACTGCAACCTTGACATTAACGCCATACTCTGCAACTAACTTATTATAAATACCCTCTAATTTCACTTCTAGGCCATCAAAAATTCGTTTACTTTCTGCGTCACTGTCAAAGATAGTGATTTTTGCGGGATTTGCAAGGATGTTCCATTGGAAAGAGGCGAGGTGGGAGCCGCCTGCGTAGTCCATAAGGTTGTCGGTGGTGGCGAGAGATGACGTGCCGCCATAGTTTGTGTCGAATGTGTGGTGCAGGGTAAATACTCCGTGGCCTAGTTCGTGGGCGATTAGTCGCCCTATGTCGTGACCACCCTCAAGGAATACATAACCAAATTGCTGACCACGGGGCATATCGCCCCTAGTGCCGAACGATTGGGTAATATCATCCTCGGAGGTTGCCTCGGCTCTTGCTAGAACAAAGATATAGTAGTGACCTTGCTCTACATTGGCAGCACTGCGGTATGCGCTCT